>NZ_JAZQPU010000222.1:0-13462 GCF_045628745.1 Pedobacter sp. | reverse complement strand
TCCTCCTGAGTCCCAAGCACCAACACACCAGCAATTCGCACGCCCAATATCGATGTCGGTACCTCCTTCTCCCACCCTTGAAGATCAACACGTCGGTACCGCCGCCCATCCCAAAGCGTCCCCATCCTCCCGAGTTCACGCACTGTAAGCGAATCGCCACCTCCACAGTCCACCGTCCGCGAACGCTTCGATACGATACGCGATGCCGGATATCGCGCCAATCACCGCCCTTCCTCCCCCACCATCCTCCACCTTATCCGCATCCACCGCATCCACCACCAATCCCGTGTCGTTCATGTATCGTCAACAGCCGCAACGCACACATACCATATGCGCCAAAAATATTCTGATGTACACTCAACATCCGTTCCCCGCAGGCCGCAGCAGTAGTTTGCAGAGACGATGGTGCCAACGCATCATCTCCATTCCATGGTCCTGATTGAAGCAGTACCCGCACGCGGTTGTTGATGTCTTGTTTTCGAAAGCTTGGATGGGATGCAGGTTTTTGACCTTGCGGGAGGGAGTTATTTTCGAGCGCTGAGGAGTGTGTCGGGGCGGGCTGTTTCGTATCCATGTTGGTCGTGTTGATCCAGTTACCGTATAATATCAGAGTGTGCTGTCTGAGGGTTGATGTCGCCATCGCTGGCGTAAGGCCCCGATCAACTCTCCAAACATTGCAAAAATCGAAGTGAACAGTCACGGTAAAGTGCGTAGAGCAAAATTATTTTACCTTCGTGCATTGACTGGTAAAGCAGCTCGTATCAAATCTAAAAGAGTTTAATTTCTCTTTCAAGCATACATAGCCTCCCTGGTTTACCAGGGAGGTTTTTTGCGTTTAATACCAAACCTGATCGTAAATATTCTGGCTGCCGTAAAAGGAGCGCTTCTAAAGGATTTTAAGCCTTAAAGCGAAACCCTATTGCCTTGTGTGTAATCGGCAAATAACAATGCACAGAAAATGGCAATTAAGAGTGCACAACTTTTGGCAACAAGAGTGCACAGTTTTACAAAAGTATATTTCCTTTGTTAAGTTCCAAAAATAGTTTTCCTGTTCTCCATTCTGTAGCTTTTTCCTGATAGGCTGATTACTTCGCAGCGGAACAGCAACCTGTCCAGTAAAGCGGTAGCGAGCACCTCATCATCGAGCATTTTAGCCCAATCTGCTGGCATTTTATTGGTAGTGATAATGAAGGAAGTATTTTCATATAATTGGTTTATAAAGTTGAACAAGTTTACTGCCTGGCTTTTTTCTACCGGGAACATCATCACATCATCAATTACAATCAAGCTGGCTTTAATCAGCCGCTTGTAGTCCGCCATTGCAGATCTGGAGAAGTCTTTAGTTTTAAGCATCCCGATGATATCGTCCATCGTCCTGAAGTATGCTTTATATCCTTTTTCTATGGCATCGGCACATAACCCCGCTGCAAGCATCGTTTTTCCGACTCCGGAGGGGCCCAGGATCATGATGTTGTATAACTGGTCCAGCCATGCCATTTCCCGCAGTGTATTCATTTTTTGCTTGGTAAGGCCATTTTCATTCCGCTGTTCATATTCATCAAGATTGGACCGGGACGGCAACTGTGCGGTTTTAAGGAGCCTTTCTTTGGCCTGCTGTTCTCTATGCTCTGCTTCATGCTCGAAAAGCTGTACCAGGAAACTCTTATAACTGAGCCCCTGGATTTCGGCATGTTTGACCATTTCATCAATTTTAGGTGCCATTCCCATTATTTTATAACGGCGGCAGTACTGGTCGATTTGTTCTTGTTGGTTCATATGGCTAATTAAGTTGTGGAGCTAGTAAAAGGTGATAGTCCTCAATTCTGCTCCGCTCTGGTTGAACCAGCGCCCCAAGCGGATAAGTTCCATTTAAAGGATTCAAGGTGCATACGGCAATGGCTTCTGGCTCAGCTTGTAGCTTAAACTTATTCAGGAGTGTTTTAAAGTCATTTGCACTATTTATTCCCTGGTCCAGGCAAAAGGATAAAGCTTTTTCAACAAGCTGCTGATCGCTATCCTTTACTGCTTCCCGGATGATAATCAGCTGATCACGCAGATAACGTGGTTTGTCGATGCGGATAGCGGAAATAAACTTCTGCATGTTTTCCGGAGCATCAGTAAGTTCACATAAACCACTGGACATTTCTCTCAATACTTCAGTTTTATCACGTTTGTGGTCTGTGTTAATGATTTTCAGGCCGCTGCCGGGTGAAAGGGAATGCCGGCAAAGTTCTTTCTTGTTTAAGCTGTAGACAATCAGGTTGCCCTGTTGATTGCACACAGAAACCTGGGTCCCTCTTCCTATATAAGTTCCAAGTGGCAGGGAATAAAGGTTACTTTTATAGGAAATGGTATTGTCTTTTCTGACTGCATATAACAAAGGAGGCAATGTAGGAATGACCACAGGATCAAATGGATACAGGAAATCCTTTTCAATAAGCCACTGAGTGGTGGGGGACTTTTTAGTCATGGCATGATCCAATTTATTGGCCGTACGTTCCAGCCAGTTCAATCCATCCCTGTTTAAGGTTTCCAGATCATAGAAGGTACGGTTGTACAGAAAGTTCTGCTTTACATACTTGACCGCATTTTCGATTTTACCCTTGCTTTCAGGATCTGCTTTCCTGCACATATGTACCTTAAAACCACGATCCCTCACATAGGTTTTGAACCCGGAGGTAAGAATCAGATCACCGCTGTTTTCGTTGCTGATAAATACCTTGTCCTGATCATAAACAACCTCCATCGGTATTCCACCCATGTACTCAAATGCACTTTCATGAGCTAGGATGGCACTATTACTGGTGAAAGGATTGCTGCTAAAACAAACATATTTGAACCTGGAGCGGGAAAGTACCATGGTAAAAAAGTAAACCTTTATCCGCTTCCCATCACTGGAGCGCATGTTGTATTCTCCAAAATCAACCTGCGCCTGCAGTCCATATGGGGTTTCCTGGACAACCATATAATCCCTCAGGGGAGCTTCGTAGGGCAGGTTGTATTTGTCCCGTACCCATTTTACAAAGTTAAAAACGGTCTTTTGGTTGACCTGCGGAAAGTCCTGGTGGTGTTCTTTAAGCCAATCATGCATTTGGGCCGCAGGGGTATCACGGTAAAGTTCTAACCGTTCACGCACAAAGGCCTCATAAGGCAATAATAACTTACCCCGTATACTTTGGGTCTTTAAAAAGGATTCGAACTCCTGATCTTCCATTTCAAGGTATTTCTTCACTGTCCTGCGGTTGCAGTTCAATGCCTCACTTATCTTGGAAATTGAACGACCGTCACGGTTCATTCGTTTAATCTCATAATACATCATAAATTTGCTTAAGAATGCGTTCATAAATTCACCAGTTTTCGTAGACCGATGAAGTTCGTATTTAAACGGTGGGGTTAATTACTCCGCCGTTTTTTTTGTGCATTCTTGTTGCCATTTTCTGTGCATTCCTATTTGCCAACTTCTGTGCAGTTGTAGTTACCGATTACACTTGTGCTTGTTAAACTCACCTGTACCGCATTAAAAGCCTCCATAGGTGGTGGAATATAACTTATAGTTATAACTGCTAAACAGACGAGCCTATAAATATTGGGCATAAAAAAAGAGCACCATAAGTGCTCTTTCCTGTTTTAATACTTTAATAGGCTTAGCTTAACTGCCCTAATACGGTAATACCGCCTTTTACCACTTGATTAAGCTCAACGTTAACCTTGGTGCCCACAGGCAAAAAGATATCAACCCTGGAGCCAAATTTAATAAAGCCAAATTCTTTACCTTGTTCAACTACATCACCTTCTTTTACATACCAAACAATACGTCTGGCTAAAGCGCCGGCAATTTGTCTGTATAATACCGGAATGCCAGTGCGGTGTTCTACTACTACTGTCGTTCTTTCGTTTTCTGTAGATGATTTAGGGTTCCATGCTGCTAGATATTTTCCCGGGTGATATTTGAAAAATATAACCACACCTGATATCGGATTTCTGTTGATGTGTACATTAACAGGAGACATGAAAATTGATACCTGTAATCTTTTATCTTTAAAATATTCGCCTTCTTCAGTTTCTTCAATAACCACCACTTTTCCATCTGCCGGGCAAATCAACATGGCGTCGTCGGAAGTAAAAGTTCTTTTAGGGTTTCTAAAAAATTGAAGTACCGTTAAAAATAAGGCAAAGGAAACGATATAAATCAACCAGCGCAGCCAGGTGATGTCACTATATCGGTAGTCAATAAAAGCGTTTATAACAAAAATAAACAACAAAGTGATTGCAATCGTTGTATAGCCTTCTTTATGTATAGTCATTGGTTAATAAATAATTTTTGTAAAATTGGGAAAATTTATTCACCCTACATGCATATCGTTAAAATTATACGCATAAAAATGAGTTTTCAGGCTATTAAACCGCTCTATAAATGTCTTTCAGGTTTCTGCCCAGACCATTATAGTCTAATCCATAGCCCACCACAAATTCATTAGGGATCTCAAAACCTACATATTCCAATTCGGGGATAGGCTCTAGCAAGGCTTTAGGCTTAAAAAGCAGCGAACAAACTTTTACAGACGCCGGGTCTTGTTGTTTCACTTTTTCCAGGATGTATTTTAACGTTAAACCTGTATCTACAATATCTTCTATTAAAATTACATCCCTGTTGTGCAGGTTTTCTGGTAGTCCAAAAGCTTCTTTAATGGTTCCTGTACTTTCTATACCTTTATAAGAAGAGATGCGGATAAAGGCAATTTCACAAGAAATATCTATCTCTTTCAAGAGATCTGCCATAAAAACGAAGCTTCCATTTAATACCCCAATTAAAATAGGGCAGCGGTTTTCATAATCTACATTAAGCTGGATCCCTATAAGCCGGGTGCGTTTGTTGATCTGGTCATTCTCCAGATATATCTCAAAATCCTTATCTTCTATATTTACACTGTTCATCTGCTATTTCTTAAAAACTACTGTCCGCTTTGTTGCTTCTCTTCCAATTCCTTTTCCCTCTGTCGCTGTTCCTTTCTTTCCTGGCGCAGTTGTTTCTTTGTTTTGGTTACCGTATCCGTTTTTGAGGCAGACCTGTTGGTGGTATCCTTGTCTTTTTTTCCGCCAAAGATACGGTCAAAAAGGTTTTTAGACTCATCCTGCATCACAATAACCGGCACATCAGTACCCTCATCGTCATAAGCACTCGTGTCTAGGGTTGTCGAATCAGGTAATAAGTACCGTCTTAAGCCTTCTCTTAACCTTACGTTATAGAAGCCATAACCACTGGTATCGCGGGGTGTTAAACCTCTTTTAGCCATAATGTTACCCATATAACGGAAGTAAGGGTACATATAATCCTTCAAACCACCATCGCCACGGAATTTGTACATGGCAATTTTAGGACGGGGAACAATATTGGCTAAGAATATACCTTCACCAATTGTTAGGTTCGCTGGCGTTTTGCCAAAATAATATCTTGAAGCTTCTCCAATACCATACACGTTTTGTCCCATTTCAATGATGTTGAAATAAACCTCCAGCATTCTTTGCTTACTGATCAAATGGTTATTTTCAATAAGCCAAACAATTAAAATTTCTTCAGCTTTACGGGCAAGAGTTTTATTCCTGCTTAAGAACACATTTTTCACCAGTTGCATAGAAATCGTGCTGCCGCCGCGCACAAATCTTTTTTCCTTAAAATTAATGGCAAAAGATTTACGGATGGATTCCATTACAAAACCTTTATGGCTAAAGAATGAAGGATCTTCGGAAGTGAGCAGGGCATTTTTGAAATTATTAGATACTTCCGATAATGGCGTATAATTTGGATTTGAAGGCCCTATGATGATGTTGCGCATTGGCTTTCCATACTCATAAGGGGTGTAGACAAAGGGCTGGTTAATTTTTTGTAAATTTGTTTTACCCCAGCTAACGATTTTAAACTGGTTGCCCGTTAAGCCAGAACTAAATTGCACACTATCCGGGAGTTTGCTATCCAGGTAGAAATTAAGGTCATATTTAACCTTTCCTTTTACTTTCAGGCCTTCCAAAGACTCAAATAGTCCTTTAGGAAAACCATTTAAAATAGCTTGTGCTTCCTGTTCGGGTGCATGAAGCTGCACTTCATAAATTTTATGTGGCGACAGGGTGTATTTTAAATAAGGATGAAAGCTTGCCTGGTTAAGATAAACTGTAGAAGAGCTGTCTAAAGCCGCATAATTTTTGCCGAAAATTAAGTTAGCATCAATTTTCGCATTAGGCACCACTACATCGTTTGCCGCTATTTTGGCATGGTTGATCAATAGGTTTTTTACTGACCAGGAGCCCTGCACTTTAAACTGTCCTCCAGAATAATCTGCTTCTTTTAAAACGGTTCTAACGGTATCAAAGCTTAGCTTAGCATTTAATTTCAGGTTAAGGTAAGGAAGCTCCACCTGTCGGTTGTCAGCAAAAAAAAGCACATCAATATGCCTTTTGGACGGGTTTACAGTACCATTTACATGCCATGTTGCTTCATGGTCATTCACCATAATGGTTGATTTTAAATCGCCATCAACAATTGTTGCTGTGGTGGTCAGAAAATTGAGTTTTGTTGTATCGTTATCTTTATACTGCAACAAGAAATTGCTCATCTGCATGTTATCAGGTATTTTGTACAACACCTGGTTCAGCAGGTTTTCTGCAAGATCAGCAAGGTCTAATTTTCCTTTGTTTTCCGTGCTGTCTTTTTTCTTTCTCTTTAAAATAAAATCAAGGTTGGTTAAAGAATCCCTGGAAACAACGGTAATTGAGCCATTATGAAGGGTCATGTCTGATAATTTCACATCACCAAAGAGCAAAGGAAACAGTTTAATACCAATGGAAAGGTCTTCAATGGTACTTAGTGTATCCCTGTCTTTAGGGACCACAGAAATATTGGTCATGTGCACTGTACTTAGTCCGTTAAAACCAGCACTCCCTATTTTAACCTGAAGACCATAACTTTTGTCGGCTTTAGTGATAGCCTTGGCAACCATTGTTTTAAGCAGTGCAGCTCTTTTGCTGTAGGCAACAGCGGCAACAGCAATAAAGAGGGTTAGAAACACCCCCAAAATCCATGCGCCAATTTTTATATACTTTTTAGGGACCTTGATTTTCGGTAAATGCATGTGATAATATAGCGGTAATTTGATTAACGGTAAACACAAATGTTTATTTCGTGTTAAAATTACGCGTAAAAACCCTAAAGTCAAGTTATTGTAAGGGGCTTTTGTTATTTTTGAATAATGATCATCACGAACGAACAAGTTTTAGCTGCCCTGCGGAATGTAGAAGACCCGGATCTTAAGAAAGACCTGGTTACCTTAAACATGATTAAGGACGTTAAAATTATAGATAAAAACATCAGCTTTACGCTGGAATTAACAACCCCGGCCTGTCCTTTAAAAGACATGTTGAAAAACGCATGCTTAAATGCCATCAAATATTTTGTGGCTAAAGATGCTGAAGTGCACATTAACATTACCTCCAGGGTTACTAAACCTGCAGATACAACGCAGTTAAGCAATATCCGCAACATTATTTTGGTTTCTTCAGGTAAAGGTGGCGTTGGTAAATCAACAGTAGCGAGTAACCTTGCTATAACTTTAGCTGCCAATGGCGCTAAAACCGGCTTAATAGATGCAGATATTTACGGTCCTTCAGTACCTATGATGTTTGGCTTAACAGGGGCAAAGCCCTCAGCACGTGAAACAGCAGAAGGAAAAACTTTAATTATGCCTATTGAAAAATACGGTATTAAACTGCTTTCTTTAGGCTTCTTTGCAGATCCTGATCAACCAGTGCCATGGCGTGGCCCTATGGCTTCCAATGCGGTGAAACAGTTGTTTAACGATGCCGATTGGGGTGAACTGGATTATCTGATTGTAGATTTGCCTCCGGGCACAGGTGATATACACATTACCATTACACAGAGTTTCCCAATTGCGGGTGCTGTAATTGTAACCACACCACAACAAGTAGCCCTGGCAGATACCAGAAAAGGCCTGGCAATGTTTAAAATGCCTTCTATTAATATTCCTGTTTTAGGTGTTGTAGAAAATATGGCGTATTTTACACCTGAAGAATTGCCAGATAACAAGTACTATATCTTCGGTAAAGACGGTGGTAAAGCATTGGCAACGGCATTTGATGTTCCCTTTTTAGGTGAAATCCCTATTGTGCAAAGCATTACAGAAGGTGGCGACAGTGGTGTGCCCGTGGCCTTAGCGAAAGACACTTTATTGTCGGCTTGTTTCGCCGAAATTGCGGGTAAAGTAGCACAACAAATTGCAATCAATAATGCCCGGACAGTAATTGCTAAATAATTAGTATTTTTATAAAAGATATCAGAAATAAACAGCATAAGATGAATTTAACAGAGCAAGTAGAGCAGGCATTGGAAACGATTAGACCTTATTTGATAGCAGATGGGGGCGACGTAGCCATAGAGGAAATTACATCAGATAATGTAGTGAGGTTAAAGTTATTGGGTAACTGCGGATCATGTAAAATGAGTTTCATGACCATGAAAGCAGGCATAGAACAAGCCATTATGAAAGCGGTGCCACAAATTACAGCCGTGGTTGCTATCAACCTGGCAGAACCTGTTTAGTCTCTTTTAACACCATTTAACAATCTACTGGTATAATTAACTTTAGCTTTGTACAATGAAGTACATTTTAACCTTATTGTTGTCAATCTTTGTTCTTGGGGCCTTTGCACAGCAAAATGCACAGCCAAAAAAGCTGATACAATTTTCGGGAATTATTACCGATGTTGACAGCAACAGGGTTGTGCCTTATGTTACCTTGAGTAATTTAAGCACCCAGGAACAACGTTCTGCCAACTATAAGGGTTATTTTTCTTTTGTTGCCCACCCGGGCGATACCATTCTCTATACCGCTGTAGGTTTTACCAGCACGCAGGTCATTATTCCTAACGAAGTGAAGGAAGATAGCTATACCACGATGGTTAAAATGAAGAGTGAAATTGTTTACCTGCCAACGGTAAATCTATACCCCTGGGCCACAGCAGAAGAGTTTACCAAAGATTTTCTGTCGATGAAAGTTGCTGATGATGACATGGAAATAGCCAAGAAGAACTTAAATGCGCAAAGCCTGGGTGG
Source organism: Pedobacter sp. (assembly GCF_045628745.1). Lineage (GTDB taxonomy): Bacteria > Bacteroidota > Bacteroidia > Sphingobacteriales > Sphingobacteriaceae > Pedobacter. The sequence goes on along the minus strand of NZ_JAZQPU010000222.1, from coordinate 4,341 downwards.
CATGGCACAAACTTTATCCAGGGATGCAGGAGAGATTTCAGCCATCAACTGGCGCTTAAACCACGACAGAGCCCTGAACAAAAATATGGTGCAAACGAATCCATTGCTAAATCCGTTTGCATGGGGTAAATTTATGCAGCAAATCTTTAACGGGGATAAAACCCGAGCTACAGATTAACGTTTTTTAGTTACTTTAGGGAAGCGCATTTTGTAATCAGTATGTACATTTCCTTTAGAAATATTCTCTAATTTAGACTTTAACATCCTTTTACGCAGCAAGCTCAATTTATCAGTAAATAATTTACCTTCAATATGGTCGTATTCGTGTTGAATAACACGTGCAGCCATTCCTGAAACACGTTCCTGGTGCAGGTTCCATAACTCATCATAGTATTTAATCAGAATGATAGGCTTGCGGAAAACATCTTCTCTGATGTCCGGAATGCTTAAACAACCTTCATTGAACGCCCATTCTTCACCAGATTCTTCTACAATCTCAGCGTTGATGAGTACTCTTTTGAAGCCCTCTTTTCCGTCTTCATCGGTACCTGTATCGACAATAAACAAGCGGATGGGTAATCCTATCTGTGGGGCCGCTAATCCAACACCGCTAGCTGCATACATGGTTTCAAACATATCGCTAATGAGTTGGTCTAAATCAGGGTAAGTTTGCTCAATATCTTTACAAACTTTTTTTAAAACCGGATCGCCGTAGGCTACTATTGGTAACTTCATGGTACAAAAATACGAATATTTAGTTTAAAGGATAAAAAGTAAGGGCACTAAGATTTTTTTCGTCCAGCATTTCATGACTAATCTCTGTCATTTCTGCCCTGCTAACGGCCCGTATTTTGCTAAACACCATTTCTAGTGTGTCGATTTTGTCATAATCTATTAAGCTTTTTGCCATCGAAATGATCAATCCAATCCTGTTTTCTTCGCCCAGGGCTATTTGACCAATAAATTTGTGCTTCGCTTTTTGCAGCTGTACTTCTGTAAGTGGCTTTTCTTTAAGTTTTTTTAATTCTTTATAAATTAACCCCAGCGCACGATCTGTTTTTTCTTTATCTGTACCGAAATAAATGGTGAAAAGGCCTGTATCACTCAGCGGACTGTAGCCACTTTCTATGGTATAGGCTATGCCATATTTCTCGCGGATCTGTAAATTGAGGATAGAACTCATGCCATTGCCGCCTAACAGGTTGTTCAGTAATAACAGACCTGTTTTGTATGGATGGTGCAGGCTGTAGGCCTGGCTTCCTAGCACGGTATGGGCCTGAGAAATAGGCTTTGTAAGTTTTTGATTGATGACTGCATTTACCGGTGGTAACAATCTTTGTTGGTTTCCGGTGTTTGCAGGCACATCGCCGAAATATTTTTCACCGGTTTTAACAAGCGTAGACAAGCTGTAATTACCGGTAACAGCAATTACTATTTGATCTGTACAGTAATTTGCGGCAATAAAATCATGAATATCTTTCTTTGATAAATTCTTGACGCTTTCTACAGAGCCTAAAATGTTGCGACCTAAAGAATGCCCCTCAAAAAGCAGGTCTTCAAAATCATCATATATAGCCTCTTCGGGTTGGTCAAGGTAAGAGGCAATTTCGTCTAAAATTACACTCTTTTCTTTTTCCATTTCTTCTTCAGGAAAGGTAGAATGAAAAATAATATCGTTAAACAGCTCTAGCGTACGGGCTAAATAAGGATTTAAAAACGAAGCATGCACACAGGTGTATTCTTTGGTGGTGTAAGCATTCAGATCTGCGCCAACACTTTCCAGCCTGTTTAGAATTTGATTAGTGCTTCTTTTTTCCGTGCGCTTAAAAATAAGGTGCTCAATAAAATGAGCAAGGCCAGATTGTGTAGCTGTTTCATCTCGTGAACCACTGTTGATAATGATGCAGGCATGAGAAATAGCAAATGCAGAAGGCACGTGCAAAAGACGAATTCCATTGGGTAAAACATGAACGTTGTATTCCATATTGAGCACAAAGATACACAACTGTTGGTTAAGCTGTTTACTGTCAAAATGACAAATATTAAGATTGGAACAACGCTTGCTATATGGGCAGTAGATAAAAAAAATTAGTATAAACATATGAGCATAGAAGAAAAAGGAAGTATTTCCATCCACACCGAAAACATTTTCCCCATCATTAAAAAATTCCTGTACTCAGACAATGAGATTTTTTTAAGGGAGTTAGCTTCAAACGCGGTTGATGCCGTTCAAAAAATAAAACGCTTAGCGGCCCTTGGTCAGTACAATGGCGAGCTTGGTAATCCACAGGTGGAAATTGCTCTGGATGAAGAGAAAAAAACCATCACCATTTCTGATAATGGTTTAGGGATGACTGCTGAAGAGATTAAAAAATACATCAACCAGGTGGCTTTTTCTGGGGCTAGTGAGTTTGTAGAGAAATTTAAAGACGCTAAAGATGCCAATGAAATCATCGGTAAATTCGGTTTAGGCTTCTATTCTGCCTTTATGGTGGCTGATTTGGTAGAGATACAGACTTTAAGTTACCAGGATGGTGCTGAGCCAGCGCGCTGGGTTTGCGATGGCAGTACAACGTATGAAATTACTGCAGGTAGCAGAACCACTCGTGGTACAGACATTATTCTGCATGTAAATGAGGAGTCTAAAGAGTTTTTAAGCAAACATAAACTGGAAGAAATTCTGGATAAATATGGTAAGTTCTTGCCAGTGCCTATTAAATTCGGTACCAAAACTGAACAGCTTGAAGACGGCGTTGATGAAGAAGGTAAAGCAAAATTCAAGTCAGTAGAGGTTGATAACATTATCAATACCACAAACCCGATCTGGACCAAAGCACCTGCAGATTTGTCAGACCAGGATTACCTTGACTTTTACAAACAATTGTATCCTTTCTCAGAAGATCCTTTATTTTGGATACACCTGAACGTAGATTATCCTTTTAACTTAACTGGTGTATTGTACTTCCCGAAACTGAAGAACGATTTCGAAATGCAACGCAATAAAATCAAGTTGTTCTCCCGCCAGGTATTCATTACTGATGAGGTAAAAGACATTGTTCCTGAATTCTTAATGTTGTTACATGGCGTTATTGATTCGCCAGATATTCCGTTAAACGTTTCAAGAAGCTTTTTACAGGCCGATAGCAACGTAAAGAAAATAAACAGCTACATCACTAAAAAAGTGGCTGATAAATTAGGCGAACTGTTTAACAAAGACCGTAAATCTTACGAAGAAAAATGGAGCGATATTGGTCTATTTGTAAAATACGGTATGGTGAGCGAAGAGAAGTTCTACGATAAAGCGAAAAACTTTGCCCTTTTAACCAATACTAAAAACGAAAACTTCACTTTAGAAGAATACAGCGAGAAAGTTAAAGGTTACCAAACAGATAAAAATGGCCAGTTGGTATATATTTATACCAATGACCCTGCAAAACAGGATAGCTTTATCCAATCGGCTAATAAAAAGGGTTACGATGTTTTATTGATGAACTCACCTATCGATAATCATTTTATCCAAAGCCTGGAGCAAAAATTAGAAAAAACAGCCTTAAAGCGTGTGGATTCTAGTGTAGCCAGCAAATTGATTGAGAAAGACGAGAGCACAGAATCTGTATTAACAGAAGAGCAATCAAAAACAATCCAGTCGGTATTTGAAAAAGCGATTACTAAACCAGGAATGCATGTGGAAGTTGTTGGCTTAAATCCTGATGAACTGCCTGTAACGGTAACGATGGATGAGTTTATGCGCAGAATGAAAGACATGTCTGCCATGGGTGGTGGAATGAGCTTTTATGGCAGCATGCCTGATAGCTACAAAGTAGCGATCAACGGTAACCATAAACTGATTTCTAGAATCTTAAAAACGGAGAACGAAGAAGAGCAAACTACCTTGGCAAAACAAGCTGTAGACTTAGCTTTATTGACGCAGGGAATGCTAACAGGCGCAGAATTAACTGAATTTGTAAGCAGAAGTGTAGAGTTGATTTAATTCTTTTAAAATATAGTATCGAGGCCATTGCTTAAAAAGCGATGGCCTCTTTTTTTTGCCTTATAAAAGGTAAATAATGTTAGTCTACAAGTAACCGTCACGTTATGGTTTCCATAGCGTTCAGAGGGCGTTGGTAGGGCCTTCGTAGGGCCTTCCTATATCGACGGACGACTGAAGGCCCTGTTAATGCCAGCCAAACGGTAACTGAAGGAAAAGCCGACTAATAGCTGATGTTTAATTATCGATTACCTGTTCTTCATTTGTTTGACCATACCAAAAACGACAAGCGCTGAGATCAATGCCAGTGAACCTAATAATACCTTGCTGAGTTTTTTTGAACGAAACTCCCT
>NZ_JAZQPU010000221.1:0-1932 GCF_045628745.1 Pedobacter sp. | reverse complement strand
CTACAATTCTGTGATTTGCCTTGATGGCATTTCTTACTCTTGTAAGATAATCTGCTATTGGATCTGTATTCATTTTATGAAATTGTGATAGTGGTTTCCTTTCCGAACCATTCGGAACGACCTTCCATCGGTTAATATTTAATTGTAACGTAATAACGCAAGGTTCTACGCAGAGCGTACAACCTTAACGTAAAAATACGATATTACCAACTAGCTTTTGTTACTCCAGGAATTTTTCCTGCTAAAGCCATGTCACGGAACATTACCCTTGATATTCCAAAAGTACGCATGTAACCACGAGGGCGACCAGTAATTTTGCAACGGTTATGTAAACGAACAGCTGATGAATTTTTAGGTAATTTATCTAATCCTTCGTAATCACCTGCAGCTTTAAGTTCCGCACGTTTTTCCGCGTACTTAGCAACCATTTTTTGGCGCTTAACTTCGCGAGCTTTTACTCCTTCTTTTGCCATTATACGTTTGTATTTTGATTTTTAAATGGTAAACCAAATTGTTTTAAAAGTTCCAATGCTTCAACATCATTAGTAGCAGTAGTTACAAACGTAATGTCCATACCTAATATTTTACTAATTTTATCAATGTTGATCTCCGGGAAGATGATTTGTTCAGTAACACCTAAAGTGTAGTTACCTTTTCCATCAAAACCTTTGTCATTGATACCTTTGAAATCACGGATACGTGGCAAAGCTACGGAAATTAAACGATCTAAAAACTCAAACATGTTATTGTCACGTAAAGTTACACGTACACCAACCGGCATACCTTTACGTAATTTAAAGTTTGAGATATCTTTTTTAGATTTTGCACTTACAGCTTGTTGTCCTGCAATAGTACTCATTTCCAGAATTGAACTGTCAATGATTTTCTTGTCAGTTACTGAAAAACGGCCAACACCCTGGTTGATCGATATTTTCACTAATTTAGGAACCTGCATAACGCTTTTATAAGCAAACTTATCTTTAAGCGCACTTACAATTTCCTCTTTATATTTACTCTTTAATCTTGGTACGTAAGCCATTATTTGATCTCCTCTCCTGATTTTTTAGCAACCCTAACTAATTTCCCATCAGCGTTAAGCTTTCTGCCAACGCGGGTAGTTTCACCAGTTTTTGGATCAACTAACTGTACATTAGAAATATGAAGAGCAGCTTCTTTTTTTATGATACCACCGTTAGGGGTAGCAGCATTTGGTTTCGTATGTTTTGATACAAGGTTTACACCTTCAATTATTACCCTGTTTTTAGCGATAACAACTTCTTGTACTTTACCTTGTTGGCCTTTTGAATCGCCAGCAATCACCTTTACTAAATCTCCTTTACGGATTTTTATTTTTGGTTGTGTAGTTACTTTGTTTTTCATTTTATAATACCTCCGGTGCTAATGATACAATTTTCATGAATTGTTTTTCACGCAGTTCTCTTGCTACCGGGCCAAAGATACGTGTACCACGTGGCTCATCTTGTGCATTTAATAACACTGCTGCATTGTCGTCGAAACGGATGTAAGAACCATCTTTACGTCTGATCTCTTTTTTTGTTCTTACTACAACTGCTTTAGAAACTGTGCCTTTCTTAATGTTTCCAGAAGGTAATGCACTTTTCACGGTAACAACGATTTTGTCACCAATAGAAGCATATCTCTTTCCAGTACCACCAAGTACACGGATAACCAATACTTCTTTTGCGCCGCTATTATCGGCTACATTTAATCTCGATTCCTGTTGTACCATGTTATTTAGCCCTTTCTAAAATTTGCACTAATCTCCAGTTTTTGTTCTTACTCAGCGGACGAGTCTCCATGATCAGTACTGTATCACCAATACCGCAATCGTTTTTCTCGTCATGAGCCATAAATTTGGTAGTTTTCTTAACAAACTTACCATAGATCGGGTGTTTCACTTTTCGTTCTACT
>NZ_JAZQPU010000220.1:0-4036 GCF_045628745.1 Pedobacter sp. | reverse complement strand
AGCAGCATTTAGTCAGTTGATACCTAGTTTTCAATTGGGTATTAAAGGAGGAGCCAACCTTTCAAAGTTTTCTACGTCGGGCACTTTCGATAGTGAAAACCGCGCTGGATATTATGTTGGTTTCTGGACCCGTGTTGGTGCCGCAGGCATCCATTTGCAACCAGAGGTATACCTTTCTGGAAAAAACACTAAAATTAAAGCAAATAACGGTGATGTAAATGATGTAAGATTTACCAGTCTGGATGTTCCTGTTTTGGTAGGTACAAAATTCGGCGCTGCAGGTGTAGGTTTACGCCTGAACACTGGTCCGGTTTTCTCTTTTATGTTAGATGATGAGCAGAAATTTGGAAACGCAGTAAGCAATGTAGCCAACCTTGACTTTAAAGGTCAAAATATGGCATGGCAGTTTGGTGCAGGCTTAGATATTGGCAAAATCGGTATTGATTTAAGGTATGAAAAAGGTTTGTCTAAGGTTCACAAAAATCCTGATACCAAACTTGATCTATTTACCCTGGGATTAGCCTTTCAATTGTTCTAAAACATATAGTTTTCAACATTTTAGCTAAAAGGGTAAACATTTGATGTTTACCCTTTTACATTACCATAGAATTTTGATAACTTCAACCTTTGTAACCGCAACCACCACATCTTTAACCTGCAAAGCCATGAAAATTAAAGAATTATTACTCAACGGAAACAGCTTTTCTCTCTTTTTAAATCAGTTCTCCATGAAGGCTGAAGACATCAATATTCAAAATGAAGATTTGATTGTGTTTGATTTGAACAACCAACATCAGGAATCACAGAAAGAGGATATCTGTATCCAGGGTAAGAACAAGGATGGTGCCCTTAATTTCTTTGGTACTTTACATTACAACCTGCTCAATCAGCTTGCTGTTTTTGAAATGCATGGTTATGAAAAGGTAAATGAACTACCTAATTAAAACACTTCTTTAATTTCATAATTGTAAGCCCCTTTAATGGGACGGATAGGCGTTTGATGTGCATCGCTTAATACCTTGACAAAGCAGGCCCCAAAGTAGAAGATAAAGGAAGAATAAAATACGAAGAGCATAATGAGTACAATAGATCCTGAAGCACCATAAATGTTTCCGATGTTACTCAATGGAAGCATAATCCGCAGTATAAACTTTCCTAACGTAAAAAAGATTCCTGTTAAAATACCGCCCCTAATGGCATTGCGCCATGTTGGTCGTCCATTGGTTAAAAACCTGAATAATACGGTGAACCAGGTGGTCACAATGGCGATAAACAGCACTTGATTAAGGATGGTCAGGAATATTTTACCGAAAAGTGGTGCCGTAGGATTGATGTAGGAGCCTATAACGGCCTGAATGCTGTCTGTCATTAAACCTACAAACAGCAGTATTCCGGCAAGGACAATGACTACTAAGGCGCGCCCGCGTAATTTTAATTTAAAATAGAAAGTTGAATGTTCCTTGATACCGATGGACCAGATTTGGTCCATTGAGTTTTTAATGACACTGAATAGTGTAGTTCCCACAAACAAAAAGAAGACAAAACTAACCAGTGTTGCATACCAATGCTGGTCTATTCCCCTGATGTTTACCAGCGTTTCTTTTACCTGCGTAGTACTGCTGTCGTCAAATAAGTTCGAAAGGTTATCAAATATCCTTGTCGCAAAGGTCTTCCTGTCTATGAAATAGCCAAAGAGTTTAATTAAAATCAGTATGATAGGGGGTAAGGCAAAGTTGGCAAAAAAGGCCGTAGCTCCGGCTAAGCGCAGGGGGTCATTTTTTTGAAACAACTTGAATGCCGCTCTAAAGTGTACAATGAACCGTTTTGCCTCGTGTATTATATTTGTAAACATTCTTTTTTTACCCCGTTTTGATTCCGAAAATAGTTATTTTTCATGAGAGAAGGACTTAAAAATTTCCTGAAGTGATTTTGCATTGTATATCGCATTGGTATTGATGTCGTTATTAAAATAGATATAGGCTTGTTCAATTCCTTTCATTTGCCATACTTGTTCAGCAAATGTTTCTAATTGGGCATCGGTATATTTTGAAGCATAAAGCTGGTTCTGGCCATGGAAACGGTAGTAAAAAAGCTTGCTGTTCTGAACGGGTGTTGAGGGGAGGCTAGGGTGGCTCATGCCGCAAAAGCTGATGCCATGCTTTGCTAAAGCAGCATAAACATCTTCGCGCCACCAGCTTTCATGCCTGAATTCCATTACATTGGGGAAAGCAAGATCCAGACTGCTGACAATTTTCTCCAGCTTCTCTTCATGATAGGTGTACGTTGGCGGTAGCTGGAATAGGCAACAGCCACATTTTTCTTTTAAGCCCTGCAGTACGGTACTGTAAAAATCATCAAGCAAGGTTTTACAATCATTAAACTTTTTATAATGGGTAATTAAGCGTGGTGCTTTAACGGAAAAGCGGAAGTCGGGATCGCTTTTCTCATACCAGCTTTCTAAAACACTTAATTGTGGGAAACGGTAAAAGGTAACATTGAGTTCTAGTGTTTCAAAATATCCTGTATAGTAATTAAACCAGTTTTTTACGGCCAGCTTTTCAGGATAAAATGTTCCCCGCCAATGTTTATAATGAAAACCGGAGCAGCCGATATACCAATTCTCCATAGAAGTTAATTTCTGTAAGGCAAAATGTGAGTGTTGCCATCTAAAAAGGAACAGTAAAAACAATACTTTGTTTCCATTTTAACGAGTGTTTACTTTATCAATAATATTCGCTTAAATTTATTTACAAAATGTGATTTATCTATAGGCCGCTGTGTAATTGATGAATAAATAAAATGCTGCATCATGATGAATGGTGCAGGATCTTTCTGCTATTTAGGTGGTTAATTTGCTAACAAAAAAAGGCCGTATCACTTTTCAATGATACGGCCTATTGATATATGGTAATAGAATTTTATAAATTCCCTCTAAGTGCTTGTTCTCTTTCCAAAGATTCAAATAAAGCCTTGAAATTACCGGCACCAAAAGATTGGGCACCTTTTCGTTGAATAATTTCGAAGAATAAGGTAGGTCTGTCTTCCACAGGTTTGGTGAAAATCTGCAACAGGTAACCTTCTTCATCGCAATCTACCAGGATACCCAGGCTTTTTAATTTCTCAATTTCTTCGTCTATATGACCAACACGCTCAGGCATCATGCTGTAATAAGCTTCAGGTGGAGGGCTTAGAAATTCTACACCACGGGATTTTAATTCTATTACGGTGCTGAGGATATCGTTGGTTGCTACTGCAATATGTTGTACACCTTCGCCTTCGTAATATTCTAAATACTCTTCAATCTGCGATTTCTTTTTTCCTTCTGCAGGCTCGTTGATAGGAAATTTAGAATAGCCATTGCCATTACTCATCACTTTACTCATTAAAGCAGAATATTCTGTATTGATCTGCTTGTCATCGAAAGAAAGAATATTGACAAAACCCATTACTTCTTCATACCATTTCACGGTTTCGTTCATCCTGTTCCACCCTACATTGCCCACACAGTGGTCAATATATTGTAAGCCGGCCACGGGAGGATTGTAGTCGCTGATCCAGGGTCTGTAACCCGGTAAGAAAAGTCCAGTATAATTTTTGCGTTCTATAAAAAGATGCACGGTTTCACCATAAGTGTAAATTCCAGACATGCGTACCTCTCCAGATGCATCACTTTGGGTAACAGGCTGCAGGTAAGGTTTTGCACCACGTTTGGTCGTTTCTTCAAAAGCGGAATAGGCATCATCTACCCATAAAGCTAATACTTTAACTCCATCGCCGTGTTTTTTTACATGTTCAGCAATTTCACTGTCAGACTTTAAAGCAGTAGTTAAGATCAGGCGTATTTTCCCTTGTTGTAATACATAGGACGCCCTGTCGCTCACAAGTCGGAGGCCAAGCGGTCTTAGGAAGACAAGGCATATTATCAACTCCTTGGCTCACAGAACGACATGGCTACGATCCGACTTAGGGAAAATACGCCTGATCTTAACTACTGCTTTAAAGTCTGACAGTGAAATTGCTGAACATGTAAAAAAAC
>NZ_JAZQPU010000219.1:0-4839 GCF_045628745.1 Pedobacter sp. | reverse complement strand
AGCAGTTTTGTGGGGGATAAAACCTCAGCTAATCCACAGTATCTACACCATGTATGTGCAGAAAATGTTAAACACAGTGTTCAAAAGATTAGAGCTAACAGTCCTATTCTAAAAGAGATGGAAGAACAAGGCGCACTTCAAATAGTTGGTGCTGTGTATGATATGGAAACGGGTAAGGTAGATTTCAACCATTTATAACAATTGTAATTTCAAATTGGCGGAATTTTTTTTGCATTTATTGTAACAAGTAAGTAGATTCAGCATTTATGGCAATATTGTTGCTTTATATGCATTTCAATCAATAAGATAAATACTATGGTAAAAAGAATACATGTTCTTGAAGACGATACGGATATTAGATATATAATAGAATTTCTTCTTAAAGACGAAGGCTACGAATTGCAGCTTTCATCCTCATTTGCTGAACTAAAAGAAAAGTTAAAAGATTCTCTTCCAGATCTTTTTATTCTTGATGTCATGCTTCCTGATGGTGATGGTTCAGAAATTTGTAGTGATTTAAAAGGTGATCTGTTTACTAAACACATCCCGATCATTGTAATGTCTGCAAACGACCAGAATAAAAACAAAAGTATGGAAGCCGGTGCTGATGATTACATCCAAAAGCCTTTCGATATAGATTATATCGTAACGAGAATCGATAAATTAATAGGTAAAACAGTAAAATAAATATTTTACTATATTTGATCGTTTAACAGATAAAATACGATGTCAGATCAAAAGAAAGAAATATTTAACAGTATTACCCAGCGCCTGAAAATTGAAGGCTTTAATGTTGTCAACGTTGATGATACTCGTCCCTGGGGCGGCTTTTTCGTTATTGATGAACAACAAGCTCAACAGTTTGCGAATGTCTATTTCAATGGCTTAAACGTTGATGATTTAAAAATCAGCGGTAAATTAAGTCCTAAGATTTTAGTGGTAGCACCAAAAAAACGTTTATCATGGCAGTACCATCACCGTCGTGCCGAAATATGGCAAGTGGTGAGTGGAACAGTAGGGGTAGTAACCAGTGCTACTGATGAAGAAGGTGAATTGCAAAAACTGGCACCTGGTACAGGGATCAAGTTAGAAAAAGGCGAAAGACACCGTTTAATTGGTTTAGAAGACTGGGGTATTGTTTCTGAAATCTGGCAACATACTGATCCGGAAAATCCTTCTGACGAATCTGATATCGTTAGGGTACAAGACGATTTCGGTAGATAAATATAACCATTTTTAGCAGCCTTATTCCTTTCAGGAGGAATAAGGTTTTTTTATGCCCTGAGTTGGCTAAAGGTAAATCTTTGTGTCAACCTTGTCATATTCGACTTTAAAAGAACATTTCTTTTAGTACTTTTGTTAACGCTATATTAAATACCAATCAAATAGCGTTAGCAATACATTTACTTTTTATGATTATTTTAGCCTTCTTCTTACTACACTGGTTTTTATCACTGTTCTCCCAAACTTTTTTCCTCCACCGCTACGCATCACATAAGATGTTTAAAATGAACCCCTTCTGGGAAAAGTTCTTTTACACCTTAACATTTTTAGCCCAGGGATCATCATTTCTAAACCCACGCGCCTATGCCATTATGCACAGGATGCATCACGCCTATAGCGACACGATTAAAGATCCACATTCTCCACACTTTATTAAAGATGTATGGGGATTGATGATCCAGACCAAAAATATTTACCTCGATCATGTGAAGTTTAAAACTGAACCTGAGGAACAGTTTCGTGGACATTACCCTACATGGGCTTTTATCGACAAGATTGGTGATGCTTGGCCTACCAGGATTGCTTTTATCCTTTTCTATATTGGTTTCTATGTTGCTTTTGCTACACAATGGTGGATGTTCCTTTTATTGCCTATCCATTTTTTAATGGGCCCCATTCATGGTGCTATCGTCAACTGGTGTGGACATAAATATGGCTACTCTAACTATGACAATAAAGACCATAGTAAAAACTCTTTGCCATTAGACTTCTTAATGTTAGGGGAGTTGTTCCAAAATAACCACCACATGAGACCTAACAGCCCTAATTTTGCAGCTAAATGGTTTGAATTTGATCCAACTTACCCTATACTAAAAATGATGCACTGGTTGCGCATCATTAAGATTAGAAAGACAATAAAATAGAAAGAGTTATAAATTAACTCTTTCCGCTCCAACGGCGACTTCCGCTTTTTGGAGTTCTCTTAGCACCACTTAAGTTTGGATCACGATCCTGACTACGTGGTGCTTTGCTATTTTTAGCTGCTGAAGCATTTGCATTACCACCTCGGCGGTGATTTGATGCAGATGGCTTACCACCTTTAGGCTTATCTTCTTGCTTAGCCATTAAGCCTTGCCAGCTCATTGCATAAGGATTGTCTTCTGCAACTGGAATGCTTAATCCAATCAGCTTTTCAATATCTCTTAAATATTCCTTTTCTTCAGCATCACAGAAAGAAAATGCGGTACCACTCAGGCCTGCACGACCTGTACGGCCAATTCTGTGTACGTAAGTTTCCGGAACATTCGGAAGTTCATAATTAATTACATGCGTCAGTTCATCAACATCAATACCACGGGCAGCAATATCTGTAGCTACTAAAATACGGGTAGTTCTGTCTTTGAAATTCGATAATGCTCTTTGTCTGGCGTTTTGAGATTTGTTACCATGGATGGCTTCTGCTCTCACACCAATTTTAATCAAGTCTTTTACCACCCTGTCAGCACCATGTTTAGTACGTGTAAATACCAAGGCTGTTTGAATTTCTTTATCCTGAAGGATATGGTTTAACAAGGTTCTCTTGTCATTTTTAGCCACAAAATAAATTGATTGAACAATTTTTTCTGCTGTTGATGATACTGGAGTAACCTCAACTTTAGTAGGCTCATGCAAAATAGTGTTTGCTAACTTTTGAATTTCTGTAGGCATGGTTGCCGAGAAAAACAAAGTTTGGCGTTTTGCAGGAAGTTTAGTGATTACTTTTTTAACGTCATGGATAAAACCCATGTCAAGCATTCTGTCGGCCTCATCTAAAACGAAAATCTCAAGGTCGCGTAAGCTGATGAAACCTTGTCCCATTAAGTCTAACAACCTACCTGGAGTAGCTACTAAAATGTCGATACCTTTATGAAGGGCATCAGTTTGTGCTTTCTGACCTACACCACCAAAAATTACCTGGTATTTTAGGGGAAGGTTTCTGCCGTAAGCTTTAAAGCTTTCTTCAATTTGAATAGCAAGCTCACGGGTTGGTGTAAGCACCAATGCTTTAATAGGTCTTGGGCCTTTTGTATTTGCATGTGGCTTGTGCAACAATTGCAACATAGGAATGGCGAAAGCAGCAGTTTTACCTGTACCTGTTTGCGCGCAACCTAAAAGGTCTTTACCTTGTAATATAGTTGGGATGGATTGTTCTTGTATAGGTGTTGGTTGCGTATAACCTTCTGTTTGTAGTGCCGAAAGTATTGGCTCAATCAGATTTAATTCGTTGAATAACAATATGTAAGTATTTAATGTTTAATAGAATGAAATGAACATATTTCATTTCTTCGCAAAGATACGTATAATTTTTTTCCTTATTCTGAATTTTTACGGCTGAGTATTTTGCTCAGGAAATAAATGATAATAAAGCCTAAAAACAGGTAAATTCCGTTCAGCGCAGCAGAAGGATCGTCGGTATAAACACTGAAGCCTACAAACAAATAAACGGCGATAAAAAACACAGGCACCAGTGGATACATCTTCATGGTATAGATGCTTGATGGGTCTACGTCTTTGCTTCGTTTACGCAAAAAGAACAGGGTAGCAGCAGAACCTGCAGTGCCTATACATTCCAAAATAATGGTGTAATTCATGATCGTGTCGAACGTTTTAGCGAAAAACAAGGTCAGCAGCGTTAGGGCTGTAAAAGTGGTCAGGCTAAAGACCATTACATTGGTTTTTTCATTGCGTTGGGCAAATACCGAGGGCAGTGCTTTTTCTTCGCCCATGGCAAACATGGCCCTGGGGTTGCTTAACAGGTTGACATTGACATAGCCCATTACCGATATAAAGATTATAACCGATAACATGGTGAAGCCGGCGGGGCCAAATATAGTGGAGGCCAATATGGCGGCAATGCTTTCTGCAGTCTTCAGTTGCTCAAAGCCAATTACTTTTACATAAGCATAGTTGATGAGCAGGTATAGAGCAATGATGGTGAGCAGACCTAATAGGATAGCCCTGGGCATTACTTTTTTTGCATCTTTTACTTCGCCACCAAAATTAATGGTTTGTGTATATCCAGAAAAAGTAAAGGTAACGGCTACCAAACATAAACCGATGGCCTTGCCATAGTCTGACCATTGTGGGGCAGCACCTGTAAAAGTTGTAAAGGAAGAGATGACCGGCTGCGCATAACTGCCGGAAAACATAGAACAGATTAAAGTGAGCACCATGGCAATCTTAACCACCGTGAGTACATTTTGTGTTTTAGAACTCGCTTTTAAGCCTAATAGATTTATACCATAGAAAATGATGATGGTGGAGGCTGCAATAACCAACCTGTAAAAGTCGGTCTGCATATTTTTTGGGAAGATGACCGAACTGAGGTATTCTGAGCCAATGAGGGTAACCCCTGCAAGGGATGCTGTATTGGTGAGCACCAGGATGCAATTGATGGAAAAAGCGATGGACGGATGGTAGCAAAAAGATAAGATTTTGTAATAGCCGCCGGTAACAGGAAAACGTGAGCCTATTTCTGCAAAGGTAAGGGCGCCACAGAAGGCAACCAATCCGCCGATAACCCAGGCCAGGTAAAACAGTTCCGGAATTTGTGCTTTTGCGGCAACGTTTACCGGT
>NZ_JAZQPU010000218.1:0-2494 GCF_045628745.1 Pedobacter sp. | reverse complement strand
TAAGCTGATGAGCGTTGAACTGAGTAATACCCGCACTGACCTCGGTGCTTTAGCTAAAGAACTAGATATCAGTGTGACCTTATTGTATCGCTGGCGGAGGGAATTTTCCAGCAAACAAGGGAGCAGTTTTCCTGGAAATGGAAAGGTTATACTCACAGCAGCAGAGCAAGAATTAGCTCTTTTAAAGAAAGAACTGCGTGAGACGCAGATGGAGCGCGATATATTAAAAAAGGCTATCAGCATTTTCTCCAAGGGAGACAACAAATATTCAGGTTCATAAAGGGCCATAGCAGGATATTTTTAGTTGAGAAAATGTGTTCGGTATTTAAAGTAAGCAGAGGCGGATTTTACAAGTGGCAACAAGTAGTCCATCAAAAAGAAGCATTGAAAATCAGCTGCTTGAAATCTAGTGCTGCAAGCTTTTGACAACAGTAAAAAAATATATGGCAGCCCAAGGATTACCTTGGAACTGAATAAAAAAGATATCAAAGTATCCAGACCAAGAGTGGCCAGGATGATGAGAAAAGCAAAGCTTAGGAGCATTGTGAAGAAGAAATTTAAGGTCACCACAGACTCCAGTCATAAATTTCCTGTGCCGGAAAATATATTGGATCGTGATTTTAAGCCCGGAATTCTGGGGGCTGTTTGGGTGTCTGACATCACATACATCAGAACCAAACAAGGCTGGCTGTACCTGACCACGGTAATAGACCTTGGTGATAGAAAAATAATAGGCTGGGCATTGAGCTTAACGATGAAAACAATTGATACAGTGATACCTGCGTTTAAAATGGCACGAAAAAGGCGTCCGATAACCCAGGAACTGATATTTCATTCTGACCGCGGAGTTCAATATGCATGCAATGACTTCAGGTGTTTTTTGGAAACAAATCCGTTGATCACCAGGAGCATGAGCAGAAAAGGAAATTGTTGGGACAATGCAGTAGCTGAAAGCTTTTTTAAAAAGCTGAATGTGTATACCAACATAAGTTCGTAGATAAAGAGCAAGCAGCACTCATTGTTTTTGAGTATATAGAAACCTGGTATATTCGTAAAAGACTACATTCTGCACTGGGGTACTTGTCCCCGGAAGAATATGGAAGAAACTTAAATAAACAAAATATTGCAGCTTAACCGAATGTCCACTTTATTGTTGCAATTCCAGAAGTGGTATAACTGTTTTAGCTGCCGTACCAGATAAGTATCTTTTTTACGGTGAAGGCCGGGACTACGACTATGGCCCTGGCATTCACATGACAGCGAATACCCAGATTAACTTCAATAATCATTTTGGTATTGAACTTAGTGGCCTTGGAAGTCGTTTCATAACCATCAATGGCAACAAATCTTCCTATACACTCTATACACTTAACGCAGATATAAATGCAAACATTATAAATCGATTATCAATTGCCGTAGGTTTAGGACGATACACACTTAACGGCTATTATGAAGGTTTCAGAAATGTATCCCAGATTTTTCCATTTGCCCATTTTTCTGTGGGATATAGATTATAACATATTCACCGTTTAAAAGAAAGGAATATCCAACCCATTCCAGAAAATAATAAGATCTCGCAAGAATACACACATAATTTCGAGGTGGAATTGCTAATCCATTCCCCCTTTACTCAGAGCGAGGATTACAAAAAAACAGTTTTACTAAGTTGAAGATAAAGTAGATAGGCAGAAGATTGTAATTCATTCACTTAACGGATAAAGATGGTTAACCATTTCGTTCTATTATTTGATGTGACTTAAACCATACCATTATCATTTTATCAACAAACCAATGCTAATGGAAGTCAATTTTTTGTACTTAAGTTAATCAAACAATTAAAACGAAATATAAGATGATCAACAAAACATTTTTAGCTTTAAGCATTTGGTTGTTGGCTTTTAGCTTCGCCAATGCACAGACCGGACAGCTTACATTGGAGGAATGCTACCATTTGGCAAAGGTAAACTATCCTGCGATCAAGAAATTGGATTTGGTAGATAAGTCGGCAGATTATACCATCAGGAATGCCAATAAAAGATTTTTACCACAATTAAACGTTGCTGGACAGGCTACCTATCAATCACAGGTAGTGGATTTTGGCGACTTACTTGGCGGTGTTTTACCCGCACAATTTCTTCCCCCTAAATTAAGCAAAGACCAATATAGAATTTCGGGGGAGGTGGACCAGTTATTGTTTGATGGTAACAATACCCATTATCAAAAGGAAATCATCAATGCCAACGCAAGTTTGCAGAAACAAAATGTACAAGTAGAGCTTTATGCCGTCAATGACCGCATCAATTCAATTTTCTTTTCTGTTTTTTTGATAGTTGCACAGTCGGAACTCAACAAGCTGAAAATCGCTAATCTTCAAACCCAGCTCGAAAAAACGGAAGCCGCTTATAAATATGGAACGGCTTATGCCAGTGATGTAAATGAAATAAAAGCCGAAATTGAAAATACAAAATCGACAAACATAGACTACGAGGGAAAC
>NZ_JAZQPU010000217.1:0-12260 GCF_045628745.1 Pedobacter sp. | reverse complement strand
TACGATCAGTCCAAAAGACAGATAAACACGCAATAAAATATTAGCCCTAATGTTCATCGTTAGTTATAATTAACTTTTTTGGGGGTACCACCAATTCTCTAATGCCTAAAGTATCTACCTTTTTAGCCACTTCGGTAAGTTTACTTTTAAACATCAGGTCGGCTTTTAATGACTTATACTCCCAACTCAATTCTTTTACTTCTTTATTCAATTTATCAATGTCCCTGATGTTTTTCACTGCCATATGACTATTGGCAATATAAAGCATACACAAAAAGGATATAAACAACAAAAACGGCAACATTTCTGTCGCAGCTTCCTTGGTAATGACCCCATCTGTTAAAAGTCTTTTAAAAGCATTTCCCGTTTCCGGTTTTTTTACTTTTTTTTGTCTTGGCGACTTTAATTGTGGCTCATCCTGCTGTTCAGGCTCCTCCCCGGTATTTTTCAGGAACTGGTTCATAATCTTTCACCAATTCTTAATTTTGCACTCCTGGCCCTGCTATTTTTGGCCAGCTCCTCCTCTTCTGCAACAATAGCTTTCCTGGAGATTACAGTAAAGGGCTTCTGGTGGTTGCCAAAGAAATCCTTTTCTACTTCACCTTTAAATTTACCCTTAGCCAGGAAATTCTTTACAGGCCTGTCTTCAAGAGAATGGTAAGACATGACCACTAATCTGCCACCTGGTTTTAACACCTCCGCGGTTTGCTCAAGAAAACTTTCCAATACTTTTATTTCCCCGTTTACTTCAATGCGCAAGGCCTGAAATACCTGGGCCATGTATTTATTTTCTTTACCTTTTGGGATATGTGAAGCGATAGCTTTTTTAAAGTCGGCAAGTGTAAGTACTGGTGCTGTCATTCTAGCAGTTACGATAGCTCTTGCTAAAGACTTTGCATTTTTAACCTCACCATAAATACCGAAAATCTTATGTAAATCTTCCTCTGCGTATTTATTCAGTACATCAGCAGCAGTTAACACTCCCTGCTTATCCATACGCATGTCTAGCGTAGATTCAAAGCGCGTGGAGAAACCACGCTCAGGCTCATTGAACTGGTGAGATGAAACGCCTAAATCAGCTAAGATGCCATCAACTTGTTTAAACCCCAATAAACGAAGGTTATTTTTTAAAAAAGCGAAATTCTGATCTACGAATAAAAAGCGGGGATCATCAATTTTGTTTCTTTGCGCATCAGGATCCTGATCAAAGGCAATAAGAATACCGTCCTTGTTTAATTTCTTTAAAATCTCTTTTGAATGTCCTCCACCACCAAAAGTAACATCCACGTAAACGCCATTTGGCTTAATGTTTAAGCCCCCTATGCATGCCTCAAGCAGCACTGGTACGTGGTAATCATTTTCCATCATCCCTCCTATTCAAATTTCCCATAATCTCTTCAGCCAACTTGGCGAAGTTTTCTGGTTCATGGTCAAACAAAGCTTCATAAGCAGTTCTCGACCAAACTTCTATTTTGTCAAACTGGCAAGCCAGTATAATTTCTGTATTTATGGAAATCCCAACGGACTCCAATAATGTTTTAGGCAAATTAACCCTGCCTGTGGCATCTAATATTAATTCTGTTGCACCCCTGGTGAAGTAGCGGATAAACTCCCTGGTCTTCTGTTCATAAGCATTTAATTTCCCTAAATCTTCAACAATTTCTTGCCAAACTTTTTTAGGGTAAATAACCAGATTTTTTTCAAAACCCCGGTTAATAATTAAACCCTCCTGCTCCAAATTAGGCAATTGTTTCTTTAGACTCGAAGGGATCATCAAGCGGCCTTTAGCGTCTAGTTTACAATCGAATTCTCCTAACAGTTGAACCATTCTAAGGTGTACACATTTTATGTAGTGTAAAAATAGAGTACTTCTACCACTTTTTACCACATTTTACCACAAAAAAGTTTTCAACATATTTCATATGATTACAATTACAGTAGAGAGACGCAATTATAGGCTCAAAAGCGTTAAAAAGAAAAAGCGTCCCCAAAGAATTGAGGACGCAAATACTGGAAATAACATTAAAAATAATTACATTAACTATTAAGATTAAGAATTAATTGCCTTAACACCAGGCAATTCTTTACCTTCCATATATTCTAAGAGTGCACCACCACCAGTGGACACATAACTCACCTGATCTTCTAAATTGAATTTTGCAATTGCGGCTGCAGAATCACCTCCACCAATCAAAGAAAAGGCATCATTTTCGCGGGTTGCGGCTACTACTGCATCGGCAATTGCGCGGGTTCCGTGAGCGAAATTATCCATCTCAAAAACACCCATCGGACCGTTCCATAATAAGGTTTTTGATTGCTTAATTACATCCGTAAATAAGGCGATTGTTTTAGGACCAATGTCAAGACCCATCCAGTCCTGAGGAATTTTTCCAGTATCTACATTTTGCTTCGCAGCGTTGTTATCAAATTTGTCAGCAATGACCGTGTCTAAGGGTAAATGAATCTGTACACCTTTAGCTTTTGCTTTTTCTAATAGTTCTAAGCAAAGTGGCATTCTATCTTCTTCTAATAAAGAAGTACCAATTTCACCACCCTGAGCTTTGGCAAAAGTATAAGCCATACCGCCACCAATAATCAGGTGATCAACTTTATCTAACAAACTCTCAATCAGTAAAATTTTATCGGAAACTTTTGCGCCACCCATTATTGCTGTAAAAGGTTTTACCGCATGGTGGTTTACTTTTTCGGCATTTTTTAATTCTTCAGCCATTAAATAACCAAAGAATTTAGAAGTAGGAAAAAATTCAGCTACTATTGCTGTTGAAGCATGCGCACGATGTGCTGTTCCAAAGGCATCATTAACATACACATTACCAAGACTGGCAAGCTTACCTGCAAACTCTTTATTACCTTCTTCTTCTTCTTTATAAAAACGTAAGTTCTCTAACAATAATACTTGTCCGGGAACAAGGTTAGCAGCCTTATCGATCGCTTCCTGACCAATACAATCTTCAGCGAATTTAACTTCAAGATCAAGCATTCTGGAAAGATCGCCCAAAATATGTTTTAAAGAATACTTAGCTTCCGGACCACCTTTAGGTCTTCCTAAATGAGACATCAGGATTACTGAACCGCCATCATTTAAAATTTTATTGATCGTAGGTAATGCAGCACGCATACGCTTATCATCAGTAATATTAAAATCCTTATCTAAAGGCACATTAAAATCTACACGAACAAGCGCTTTCTTATCTTTAAAATCAAATTGATCTATTGTATTCATCATCTTTTAAATTGTATATCATGTTAAAATGCATTCCTATTCCAGGCAGCTCAAACTCCTCAGTAACAAGCTCAAAACCAAGTTTTGTATAAAAGCCAATTGCAGAACTTCGTGCATTGCACCAAATATAAGAAGCATTAGCTGCTATTAACTCATTTATTGCAAATTTTATCAACAGATTGCCGAAACCTTTTCCGGCGAATTCTGGCGCTGTGGCCATTCCGCGGAGTTTATAACCACCCTTTCCCTTTTCAGGATAGTCGTTGGGGTAAAAGCTGGCAATACAAACGATCTGATCGTTATCAACAACACCTAAGTGAAATCCCTGCTCATCTGTAGGAAAGATACACTGCGCTAAAGGCTGACCATTTCTTAATACTCGGCTTCTTAAATTTAAGGTTTCCTCAGGCAGAATATATTTAACCATTTTAGAAGAATTAATTGTTTTCCATCTTCAAAATAACATCCACTAACCTTGCTGAATACCCAGATTCATTGTCATACCAGCCCACCACTTTCACAAGGTCGCCTACAATGGAAGTCAGTTGTGCATCAAAAATACAGGAATGTGGATTATCTAAAATATCTACCGATACAATTGGGTCTTCAGTATATTCCAGGATATCTATCATTTCATTTTCTGACGCTTTTTTGAACACCGCATTAATTTCAGCAATGGTCGCAGGATTTTTTAAGATACAGGTAAAATCTGTGAGGGAACCGTTGAGTACGGGAACACGGATGCCTGCTCCACCCAGCTTACCATCTAAATGCGGAAACACATGAGTGATGGCTTTTGCCGCTCCAGTAGTGGTTGGAATGATAGAAGCAGATGCCGCTCTGGCCCTGCGTAAATCTTTATGCGGGGCATCATGTAAACTCTGATCACCCGTCATGGAGTGAATGGTAGTAATATACCCTTCCACAATTCCCCAATGGTCATCTAAAAGCTTCACCATGGGTGCTACATTATTTGTGGTGCAGGAAGCGTTGGATAAAATAGCTGCATTAAGGTCTACTTCCCCATCATTGACACCAAGAATTACCATAGGAATATCCTTATCGCTTGCTGGTGCAGAAATCAGCACTTGCTTTGCGCCTGCTTCAAGATGTAGAGAAGCGGTATCTCTGGAAATGTGCTTTCCGGTGGCTTCTAAAACTAAATCAATTGCTAATGCTTTCCATGGCAATTCATTCGCTTTAGGATTGCAAAAAACAAGGATTCTTTTGCCATTGATGACAATGGCATCCTCTTCAACCTCCACAGTTCCTTTAAAACCACGATGAACTGTATCATATTTAAATAAATGAGCCAATGTTGCAGGAGCAGCGAGGTCATTGATGGCAACAATATTTATATTTTTTTCTAAAGCCCGGCGTAAAAAAATACGCCCGATTCTACCAAAACCATTAATAGCTATATTCATGAGGCGCAAAAATACCTATATTCTATTTATTATGGTCAGTTATTCGGATTAAGTTTTTTTGAAACTACTTCTGAGTAGGTAGTCAATAGTTTGGTTAAACACTATGCAAGCTACTAATAAGAACAGGCAGAGAAATAAATTTCCCATTTGCTGTAGTAATATGACTGCTGTTACCATTAAAAAGGTAAATCCTGTAAGTAGACCAGCAATTTGATCATCAGATAAACCATAACGCTTTAGCCGATGGTGGATATGATTTTGATCTCCCTTAAATGGAGATTTTCCTAAGCGCAGACGAATGAAAATCACCCTAAAAGTATCGTACAGGAGAACAATAAATAAAGCAAGCAATAAAACAGGAACGTTATCCGGGAATGAATGGGTATCTCTGGAAAGGTTCAAAACCCTTAAGGCTAATATTCCTAATATTAAACCTATAAACGTAGAGCCGGAATCGCCCATATAAACTTTTGCAGGTGAGGAATTTAAAAACAAAAAACCACTCAAAATACCAGATATAGACATCCCTATCAAGGTATTAGATACATCACCTGAACGAAAAAGTAGGGCGGTTAAGAATAAATTGATCGTTAAACCCAGCATAGCCGCCAAGCCATCACTGCCATCAATCAAATTAAAAGCATTGATCGATAGTACCAATACAAATATGCCTAGGTTGGTATCGAATGTAGGATACCAAAACATTGATTGAACTAGCTCAGGCTGTGAATTGACTTGACAAAATGCGACTAATAAAACAGCAACAATTAGTTGTACAAAGAATTTAACATAGGGTTTGATATTATGTAAATCGTCACCTAACCCTAATAGAAAAAGCATAAGAAATGCAATGTAGAAAGTAGCAGTAAAAGATGGATCGGCATTAAAGATATAATTCACGCTTAAAAATGTCATAAACAAAGCGACACCTCCCAATCTGGAAATTTTTTTAGGATTCTTTTTTAATGAATCATTTCTGTCATAAATTTTATACGCATTGCACAAATAAATGATGGCTGCCAGCAAAAAAACTACTAGGAAAAAGGACAGGATATACACAACTAAATATATCATTAGAAGTATTGCTCAATCTTTCTTATCTTTTTTCCAACTAAAGCGATCAGTGGGTATGGCACCTGGTGCACACACATTGCCTTATAATCTGCAATGCAAGCTTTTAAGCGTTGCTGAAGTGAATTATTGCTCATACCTCCAATTCTCATTTTCACAAAAATTTTATCTACAAAAACTGCAGAGATGTGGTGTTTATAAAAAAATCTCAAGACCAACTCATAGTCGGAAGAATGCCCAAAATCCATTGAAAAGTCACCTAGTCTTTCATACACTTCTTTTTTAATGTAAATGGTGGGATGAGGGGGCATCCAACCGTAATGCACTGCATTGCGCTGGAAAGAGTTCGACCGCCAGGTTCTGACTACTGCATTGACATCATCGCGTTTGGTATAATTCAAATTACCATAAACAGCCTCGCAATGGTTATTCTTGAATTTCTCCACGATAGTGGAGATTACATGAGCATCTGCAAGCACATCATCGGCATTTAATATTCCAATCACATCCCCGGTAGCAATGTTTAAAGCCTGATTAAGTGCACTGTAAAATCCCTGATCTGCCACAGAAATAAAATAACTCACCTGGGGTAAGTAACTTTTTATGATTGGTATGGTGGAGTCCGTTGATTTCCCATCAATGATAATCAATTCGATTTCTTGATAGTCCTGAATCAATACAGAATCGATACAATCAGCAATATATTTTTCGCAATTTAAAACGATGGTCACTATACTTACTTTCATTTATAATTAATAGTTTTATATCAAACGTAGTCGAAAATAAATCAAAGAAAAATATTAATTCTAATAAAATAATTTAACCTTTTTTAAATTAAATATTTATATGGAGCAAAGCCCAGGGTATATGAAAATGTTGAAGATAGTGATAGACAAATGGCCTTACATTTTAGGTTCATTACTCTTATTCCTGGCAGGCGGATACTTATTCCTCTATTTTACTATGCCCACTTATAGCGCTAATGCTTCTATCAAAATAGAGGACAAAAAATCTGAATTATCAGAACTCATCAGTATCCGAAATATATACGACCGGACGAGTAAATCAGAATCAGAAAAATTTATCCTCTATTCCAGGAATGTCCTTACCCAGGCGATCAAGGCACTAGACTATCAAATTAGTTTTTATAATGACGACAGGTTTAACCTCAACAATCTTTACCCTGAAAAGCCTTTATCTATCCAGGTGTCTTCAATTCCGAACGGAAAAATCCATAACACACTGTTTAAATATGAAAGGCTTAATGATCAACAGTTCAGGCTTCATTATGCTTTTCAAAGCTTTAAAAAGAGTAGCGTACATTCCTATGGTGAACAAATTTCATTAAATGGATTCAGCTTTAAGATTACTGCGGCACCGCGTGCTGAACTGACTTATCACTTTAGATTTAACGTGGTCAATGATTTTTTGATGAGTATGAATGAATCGCTGAAGATCGACGATAACCAAAACACCAATATTCTTCACCTCACTTACACAGACACCAACCCTTATTTTGCAAGGGACATTTTAAATTCAATTTTAAGCTCCTATCTAAAATTTGACAGATCCCAACGTTCTGTATCAGTCAAACAAACCGCCCTGTATATTGACACCCTGTTGAAGAACATGTCTGTGGTGCTTAAAAAATCAGCACAAGACATTCAACAATTTAAAACAGAAAACCAGCTATTGGATGTGTCTTCCAATGCGGAGTTGCTCATTACCCGGCTCAGTAGCCTTGAAACAGAGAAGCACAATCTTTCCATTCAGAAATTATTTACCACAGACTTACAGCGTTCGCTTCAAAAAAATCATAATGTCAATACACCCAACTTTAGTTTACAAGGTGTTGAAGATAGCCAACTCCTTACGTTACTTCAAAAGCTCAATTTGTTGATGGACAAAAGAAATGAGTTCTCGAAAACCTACCAGCCTGGCTCCCTCTTTATTGTTGATTTAGATGAACAGCTGTCAGCAATCAAACTAGCCATTAACAATAACATCAAGAGTCAAAACTTAAAAAACCAGGAATTAATTACCTATCTGGATCAGCAAATACAAGGTATCAAATCTAGTATGCAGTCGGCACCTGCCATTGAAAAGGATTACATCAGCTTGCAATCAGATTTCAACATTAACCAAAAGGTTTATAATTACCTCTCCGAAAAAAAGCTGGAAGCTCATATTTCCACGGCGGCCGTTACTTCCGGTGCACAGGTGATTGATGAAGCCATGCTTTCAGCCCAACCCAGTTACCCTATTGAAGTTAATGTCTACAAAGATTTTGCTTTGGCAGGATTCGTCATCGGCACCCTCATGGTTTTTCTGGTGCGGAAGTTAAATCCTTATCTCTATGAAATAGAAACAATTACCGAATTATCTACAATCCCTATTGTAGGCACGATAGGAAAACATATTGGGAAATTGGAGGAGCATAAAATATTATCTATAGATTATCCAAGGTCCTTATTTTCTGAATCTATCCGTGCCATGCGGGCCAACTTAGATTTTATGATCGCCGGAAATAATGGACAGGTCATTTGCATTACCTCAGAAATTTCTGGGGAGGGTAAATCTTTTACCTCCTTAAATTTAGCAGGAACACTAGGCCTGATCAACAAAAAAGTGGTAGTGGTAGCTACAGACCTTAGAAGGTCACAGTTACATAAGACTTTTGGAGTAAGCAATTTCACTGGTTTAAGCAGTTACCTTTCTGCACAGGAGGCCGTTGGAGAACTGTGTAAAGTTACCAGGTTTGCCAATTTAGATTTTATACCCGCCGGTCCTGTGCCCCCCAATCCATCTGAATTGATTCAGTCTGAAAGAATGAAGGACCTCATCAGTTACCTCAAAGAAAGGTATGATTTTATTATTCTGGACTCGGCGCCTGTAGGCTTGGTATCGGATAGTATTCCCCTGATGAGGTTGGCAGATCTTAATCTCTTTGTACTTCGATACGGGGTCTCCAGCCGACATGCCGCAACACTACCAGAAAAGTTAGCCAAAGAATTTAATTTAAATAACGTGGCCATTGTGCTCAATTGTTTTAACAAAGGACCTGTTCACAGCAATTATTATAGCCTTTCTACTAATGAAAAATCCTTTGAACATTATGCCAGCGCAAATGCAAATTAACAAAGAACAACATATTCTATTTCTAACCTTAAGTACTTTCGGTACAATCGGGGGTATTCAGAAAGTATGCAGAACACTCTGCAAGGTATTGTCGGATTTGGATGGCGTAGAAATGCCCATAACAGTACGCTCTTTATGTGACCATTCTAAAGATTTAGATGAAAGATATCTTCACAATAGCCAGTTCAAAGGCTTTGGCTACCATAGATTCTTATTCACTTTGGAGGCCATCTTTCAGGGCTTAAAAACTAATACGCTTCTGATAAGCCATGTCAACTTGATTTCAGTAGCCCTCATTATCAAAATATGCAACCCAAAACTCAAGCTCATTATGCTTGCTCATGGAACAGAAATATGGAGACCTCTTTCCTCCTGGAAAACAAAGTTTATCAAAAAAAATATGCAGGTATGGGCGGTAAGCCAATATACAGCAACACAAATCATTCAAAAGCACCAAATAGACCCAGCAAATGTTTATGTGGTAAACAATTGCCTGGATCCCTTTTTTGAAGTACCTAAAAATTTTAATCAATCATCACGCCTGCTAAAGAAATATAACTTAAAACATAAACAGCCTATTTTGTTGGTCATCTCCAGACTTACGTATCATGACAAGGGTAAAGGTTATGACCTGCTTATCCCCTGCATTGTAGATCTGGTTAAAGAATTTCCTAACCTCTGTTACCTGATTGCGGGTCAAGCTGAGCAAAGGGAAACAGCACGGCTCCAGCAACTGATCCTTAACCATGGAGTGCAAAGTCACGTTCAATTAATTGGCTTTATCCCCGAAAAGGAACTAATTGAACATTACCTGCTAGCCAGCATCTTTATCATGACCAGCAAAAAAGAAGGGTTTGGATTGGTTTATATTGAAGCAGCTGCTTGTGGCAGAAAAATCATTTGCGGGAATGATGACGGAAGCAGGGATGCAATTTTAAATGGCAAACTGGGCCAGTCCATCGACCCTGAAAATCCTGATGAACTTAAAAAGGCTATCAGACAACATTTAAGAAATACTGATCAGCATCAAGAAATCCATATCCAGGACACTTGTGTCAAAAACTTTAATTACCCTCAATATAAGGAGCGCCTCAAAGTGCTTTTAAATGCTAATTAAGAAATGAAAATTGCTATTATTTCCACCCATCCCATTCAATATTATGCACCTGTTTTTCAAATGCTTACACAGCAATTAGATGTAAAGGTATTCTATACAGCAGAAAAAGAAAGTCTGTATGACCATGGCTTTCAGCGAAACATCTCTTGGGATATACCTTTATTAAGAGGCTATGCTTATGAATGGGTAACTAAAGATGCAAGAATAGCACAGATTTCCATTTATCGCCCAACGCATATTATAATTTATGGTTGGGCTGCTCCAGGTCACCTCAGCTTACTTAGGTATTTTAAAAACAAAGTAACTATAATTTTTAGAGGAGATTCTACAATGTTGAAACTTTCACCATGGTGGAAGGCTCCTATAAAAAAGGTCTTTTTAACCTGGGTTTATCAACACATAGATGTTGCACTTTATACAGGCACCAACAATAAAGCTTATTTCAAAGAATATGGACTTAAGGATAAACAATTAAAATTTGCACCACATTCCATCGACAATGAAAGATTTTCGAAACCTCAAAAATTGGGAATAAGACAAAGTCTGGGGCTCAGCAAAAAAGACACACTGGTTTTATACACAGGAAAATTGAACACCAATAAAAATATACTTAACCTGATCCGCACTTTTGTAGAACTCAAAATTGAACATACACACCTGCTGTTGGTTGGCTCTGGTGTATTGGAAGGTCAACTCCAGAAAGAAGTGAATAAATATCAAAATGTTCATTTATTACCTTTTCAGAACCAACAGGTAATCCCGGCCTATTACCAGGCTTGCGACTTATTTTGTTTACCCTCTAAAAATGAATCATGGGGCCTTTCAATCAATGAAGCCATGGCCTGTGGAAAAGCAGTGTTAGTTTCAGATCAATGTGGTGCAGCCATAGATTTAGTGAGTCAAAACAATGGTAAAATATTTCGAAGCAAAGATCCCATGGACTTCAGCAGGCAATTGAAGCTGCTCTTAGAACAACCCGATCGATTGGAAACAGCAGGTAAATATTCAAAAAAAGAAATTCAAAAATGGAGCTTTAAAGTACAGGTTGACCATATTATTAACTGTTTATATGATTCCTAAAATTACCGATAAATCGACGCTGATCTTTATGGTTACCATCCCATGGGTTTTAGCGGAACTTGTTACCCACCATCCCCTATTGTCGTACACTATTGCATTTTTAGGCTCTTTTTATATTTTTTACGCGACAATTTTATCATCCTATCGCTGTATCAAAATGGACAGATCTTTAAGCGAGCAAATAATGCGACCAATTGTGCTGTTGCAACTCATTTTTGCCGGTTACATGTGCTGCACTTCTATATTTTATTTCATTGACCATTTAGGTTTCGAATACTTCAGGGATATCAATTATTCTCACTTTTTGGTGAACGATCAAACTTACTTATTGGCCAAAAGCCAAAGGATGGCATTGTTGGGGCATATTGCTTTAGTCGTGGGTATCACCTTGCAAACTAAAACTCAGGCTACGGTTGTAAAATTCAAGCTCCGCCTCAACTTAACTGCATTGATTATATGGTTAACATTGATCACCACAGGTATTGCTATCCTGATGAATTATGTTCCAGCTTTTATACAGTTGAAATATTACCTGCTCGCCATAGCAGCAAGCGGACAAGCATATCTGCTGGTAACAGGCTTGGCTCATCGAAAGGCTGTACTCATTTTGTTGGGAGGCCTGTGTTTTATCGTGCACCTGTTAAATGCTACACTAACAGGTTTTAAGGAAATAATCCTGGTCAATTTAATCACATTAGGCTTTTTTGCCTATCCACACTTTAAAAAAACAATCACCATTCTCTTTTTCCCCTCCCTTTATTTGCTGCTGTATATTCTACCCACCTTGACTACCATAGTGAGAAAGGAATCATGGATAGGTAACAAAAGTCCACAGACAGCAAGAGCAGAAGCCTACGAACTGCTAGCCAGCGGAGAAAAGGAAGTATTAATTCGCAACAATAACTGGGCGTTCCTCACCAATAGGTTTAGTGAAATTGGTATGTTTTGTCAATATGTAAAACACACACCTGCACAACAACCATATTATAGGTTACAAATTTTAGAGAATTCTATGCAGTCATTAATCCCGAGGGCACTGTGGGATGAGAAACCGTTTACAGAAAAGACGGCTATGGAAAGAGTTTACACAGCAGGTGTGGTTAGTCGCTTATCAACGGTGTCTGCAAAAACCAGGACCATCATTGACGGCTACTTAAGCGCGGGCCTTCTTGGTGTATTTACA
>NZ_JAZQPU010000216.1:0-2038 GCF_045628745.1 Pedobacter sp. | reverse complement strand
AGCACCGTATCCCAGCTACACACCGCGCCGTCTCGCGCAAGTTCGGCTCCTACTTCGGCGCCACTCATCCAGCCCTCTCTATTTGTAGAAAACCTTGGATTTTTGGCGATAACAATTTTTTAATTATTATTTCTCGTTACTCATGTCAGCATTCTCACTTTTCTTACATTTTTGAAGTCGGATCGTAGCCATGTCGTTCTGTGAGCCAAGGAGTTGATAATATGCCTTGTCTTCCTAAGACCGCTTGGCCTCCGACTTATATTCTACCTATCCACCTGTGTCGGTTTTCAGTACGGTACTCAATTAGCTTTTCCTGGTTGAAATTCAATCTCTTGATATCTTCATCAATTTATCAATTCTATATCCTATTCAACCCTGTTGTGCCTTTTTTAGTATTTTATCTAAAATTCATCCATCGAATTTTCTGTTCAGAAATATTCTTAGGGACCGCCTTATTCTACATAACTTTCACTTATTTGTAGAAAACCTTGGATTTTTGGCGATAACAATTTTTTAATTATTATTTTTCGTTACTCATGTCAGCATTCTCACTTTTCGTACAATTTGGTCAATAAGTAAACTTATTACCTAAACCTCTCAGTTTATTTTTCGTACAGAAAACGTTCCGCTACCATACCATTTAATCTTATTTTCCTATAACTTGTGGATTTGTTTTTCAACAAAATCACAATTTTTTGTTTTAAAGAAAATTGATTGAAATCAAAAATATTATTCATAAATTTGATTGATGGTATACACTGCTTCGGTGTATTGAATTAGTTTCACAACATTTTCGATGCTAAAGTGCTTAACCAATAATTTTTAACGCTTTTTTTAAAGGATGGCTGCTTCCAAGCCTACCCTTTGGTTGTCATCATTCTTTAACTCTCTTTCACTATTATCAATATCTTTGAAACCTTAGCTTATGCTCTGGGCTGTTTCCCTCTCGACTTTTGACCTTAGCATCCAAAGTCTGGTTCTGATTTAATTTCTGGTATTTGGAGTTTCCATTTGTTCGTTAGAATTTATTCAATCCCTCTTACAAATAGAGTGCTCGACCTCCTATGTCATTTTCATTCAACAACAACCATTTATGTTTATAATTTGACTTAAAAACTTTAATCAGACTCTACTAAAATAGATTTCGCGGAAAACCAGCAATTCTCAAGTTTGATTAGCCTTTCACCCCTAAACGCAACTCCTCACGATTTTTTGCAACAAATTCGTGTTCGCTCCTCAGACTTTTACGTCCTCATGCTGGTCACGCCTAGCTCACTTGACTTCGGGTATAATTATAAAAACTTTTGCTTTTTTCCTTATTTTCATAAGTTTTACACAATTTAATTTCTTTTCGCCTACGACTTAGTCATTTAAGCTCGCATTTATAATTAAGTTGCTGACCCATTATACAAAAGGTACCATATTTTATTATGTGATTTCTACTTTCTGTATTTCAACTCTTTTCACCCCTTTCAAGGTTTCTCTTTCATCTTTCCTTCACAGTACTCGTTCACTATTGGTTAATTTGTCATATTTTTTTTAGAGGATGGTTCCCCCTTTTTCAGTCACGTTATCTCGCGACTTACTTGATTCCATTTAATTTTATATTGATACTGGACTTTCACCTTCTTTGGATACATGTCGAATTAGGGTCGGTGAAAAAGCTACACAATGTGTATCTTTGTTATTTTAACTTGCTTAATTTCACTATACTTTAGCTTTAAAACATTTTTGTATAGTCACACCCATAAAAGCCACTTCCTGGTAGCGCAATTTACGAAATTTCTTTCATGCATTATCCTTCTTTCCAAAAGGATGTTTCTCAATATTAATTAAACTTCATATTTTCTATTTCAATTTCGCTCACCACTACTTTCAAAATCTCTATTGATTTTTATTCCTCTAACTACTGAGATGTTTCACTTCGTTAGGTTTTCTTTTTTTGTTTTATTTCTCTCGGGAAACTTTGGTTTCAACGGTCTACTAACCTACACCAATTATTTTCGTATTTCTCACGTCCCATTTTACAAATTACCTA
>NZ_JAZQPU010000215.1:0-6664 GCF_045628745.1 Pedobacter sp. | reverse complement strand
GATCTTCAAAAAATGAAGTTTGTAAAACAATATAATCAAGCAATAATATCGGCCTTAGCCGAATTTAAAGCGGAAATAAACAAAGGAAATATTTACTGCGATGCTGACTTTATTTTTCAAAAAAACGGGTTTACCAAACAGGGGGAGCAGTACTTTTATAAAGTAGACAATCTTAGAAGTCCTACTAATAAAAGCGAAATTGTAAAGCCACAGGCAGAGGTTTTAAGGCGTTATGACGAGCATCAGAAACAAATACAGGCATATAACAAATTAATGCAGGAAAAGCCTCAGCAGCCAACCACCTGGGAAAGATTAACCGGTAAGTCCAAAGAGATAGAAGTCAAAAACAGAAAGTTGGCGCAAATGCAGGCACAAGCCAGAAAGCCTGAATTTAACCCTGATATCCGGCTAAACGAAATGTCTTTTCTCCGGACAACGAAATTCAGCGTACAAATGGCTGAGTGGGAGAAAAAGGAAAAAAACAAGGAAATAGCTATAAACAAGCCAGAGACAAATGAGGTCAGAACCAAAAGAAGAGGAATGTCCAGGTGATATTTTTCTTTTAGCTGGTATTAAGCAATGCTAATATTAGCTCCAAAAAACGACGGTTTTTTGATAATCTCTCACTATTTTTTGAATAATCCAAGATGAGGTTATTTTTTGTTAGGTGACCGTGCCAAATCAGCCAGGGATGTTAGTGATTGAATAACTTGACACCCGGCTTTTCTGGTTGCAAAAGCTGGATCAAATTTCTCACTGGAATCACCGCTGCATCGGACTGAGGTATTAAGTGGACTTAAAGTTATATATTAGAAAATCTTAGTCATTATTAACATATGAGGTTTTTGCGTTCAAAGACGTTTCTAGTCTTAATTGCCCTGGTTCTAGTCGACTTCACAGTCATTTGGATCTGGGTGGTCAACGACGAACCTTCACCCGATTCCGCGATTGAAATTTATATTGTTGTACCGTTTGTATTTCTGTTAAATTTAATTATTGCTGGAATATTGTTCTTGTTCAAAAAGAAATACAGCTCGATCTTTCTAGTAAACTCCATCTTATCTTCAATCATAATGTACAATCTTTTTGGTTATGGAATTCACAAAACTATTGACAATATGTATGATTCTTGGGAGTTCACAAAGAATGACACTGTATTCGTGATAAATAAATCTAATGAGTATAATGAATTTAGCATGTCATATAGGACTGATCCAGGTTCGTCAACACAATTCATTTCAGGAGCATCTAAACTTCAAGGCGACACATTAGTATTAAGTAGTGGTTCTACACATATGTTTATAGTAAAGGATAGTCTTTATAACTTTCAGGCCGTAAAATCCTCAATTAAACTTAAAATCAGAAATTAAGATACAATCGGGTAAAGTCAATTCGCAAACAAGTTGCGCTTAATCAGGCATCTAACAAGCTAATTGCAGCAAATCTCCGACTTAAATCATTTAGTTCTTTATACAGAAAGGTATTTCAAAGTTTCACGTAGAGTAAATAAGGTAAGGCAATCCTTGACAGCTGGTCTCAAAAACTGTTGTATAAATAACCTATCAGATTACCAAAATTCCCTCGTTTTTTGATAATAGTGGTGAAGTGTTTTCAATATATCTAATCATTCCCCATTAGGCCTAATCCATCTTTTTCTTTTTTGCCGATTATCATAAACTCATTCCATTAATCAAAGCGTTTTTTCTCATTTTAATAATGAGTTTTTGATAATAATTTATCACATGAAAATAGGCTACGCAAGGGTAAGTACAATCGAAATAACACATTATGAGTTATTTTCTCTTGAATAAAACATGCGCCATTAATGCTGTAGGCGTTTTTTTAACCTCTATAAGCCCGTTGGCAATTTTGCTTTCAAGTTCTATAAACCGATTAAATAAGTCCGTACTTGACATAATAGCTTCTTGCTGTTTTTGGGTAAAGGAGTAATCATTAAGCAGTTTTTGAGTATAGAGATGTACTTGTGCCGGTGACATATCACTGATGATTTTTAGTTCCTCCTGAACCACTTGTTCTGCTTCTTCTTTCTCGCCTTTTCTTGAGGAGATTGTAAATAAGATATCAGTCACCGATTTTCCTGTTTTTCCTGCTTCATAAGCTACAAAAAGATCTGTTTTATTATTAATTTCTTGAATCCCTTTATCCAAGCATCGAACTCTAAAATCTTTGTAATTATAGTTTTCTGCCTTCAATAACTTTTGGAGTTGTATTAAGGGAACATCCCATTCTTTTTTGTCTTTCCAGCGGCTTAGCAATTCGTAAAGCTTCTGCGCATAAATACTGGTTAAAGCTAATGCAGCAGCTAGCTCATATTTTGTAAATCCCTTTTTTAATTCCAAGAAATACGGGACAACATCAGCAAGCATGGTAAGCGTGATCACTCCACCCTTAGCTTTTACCTTTGGGAAAGGAATGATGGCCTCATACTCCTCAGCCTTATCATCATCAACTAAAGTTAATACTCTTGTTTGTAGCTTCTTGACTGCTTCAACAACCCTTTTGTAATTTGTTTCTTGTACCTGTTCGAAGCTAATTTTAAACTCCATGTTCTTGAATAAATCTGGTTGTACATCAAAACCAACATCCAGTCGATTAATTACCAAATACATGATCCTTTTCTCAATCAGGGTCATTTCAGAACTACTCTTCGTTATGATGTTTGGTTGTCGGTTATATTGCCTTTTTAGCTTCATGGTTAGAGGTTTACAAGCAAATATATTAAAAAAGGACATTAAAAATTTATATTGTCCCTTTTATAATGCAATTTGTCGCTTTAACATGCAATTTGTCCCTTTAAACATGCAATTTGTCCCTTTTAGACCTTTCTTTAACATGCAATTCGTCCCTTTAAACATGCAATTTGTCCCTTTTAGACATGCAATTTGTCCTATTTAAATTTAAAAAACAGCCTTTATTGTTTATTAAAGGCTGTTTTCCTCGCACGCGCGCGCGGGGGTCAATTCAACAATATTGAATTGAAACAATCTTTCAATTTTTGATGGCCCCTGCTTTTTAGCCTTTATGAACTGGAAAGGATCAAAAAAATGAATCATCAATTGTGGAACGAAATCAAGAAAATCAAAAAGCGGGGGAAGAAAAAAAAGAGTGTCGCCGGGGGGGGGGCGGCAACTAAGGATTTAGTTGATTTCACTTAACGCATTTTAAAGCGATTTAAGCCGTTGTTTATTCTAAACGATAGTCCAGCCTATATTTATCTTTTAATTCTTTGTAAAGGTCTATGGTTACGGATAAGAGTGAATTAAACCTTTGAAGTTGAATTGCTATTAATTCAAAAGTTGTTCCTATATTTGTGTACACATTTGTGTACTAATTATGTGATCATGAAAATAATATCAACCAGGGAATTTAGAAATGAGACCAAAACCTATTTTGAGCTTGCCGAGAAAGAGCGGGTAGCCGTAAAAAGAGGTAAGAAATTTGTCAATTTCATTGTTACGAATGAGCCCGATTCCCAATTTTTCAGTGAAGCTTGGATAAAAGAGTTTTTAGCCATCCCTGAAAAATATCGTTGTAATCCTTTTGATATCAGTTCAAGCGGTGATTTATACTGGGCGGACAAAAGGAACATTGAACAGCTTAAGAATCGCCTTAATGAAACATCGGAAGGCAACCCTGTAACAGTAAAAACACCCGAAGACCTAAAATCATTTTTAGATTCCTTATGAGGATCTACAAAATTAGTTTTCACTCTCAGGCGGTAGAGGATATCAAAAAACTAAAGAAGTCTGACAAAAATTCATTTAAAAAACTGGATAAACTCCTGGAGGAATTACAAGCGCACCCCTATTCAGGAACAGGAAAGCCCGAACCGTTGAAATATGCTAATAAGGGCGAGTGGTCTCGACGAATAAGTCAAAAACACCGGCTTATCTATACTGTAAATGATGAGGAAATCAGCGTATGGGTATTAGCAGCACACGGCCATTATGGAGATAAATAATTTGCTTTTTTCTTCCCCCATTGTAATCTTACTTAAAGGGAATTAAAAGCGACTTTAAGCGGATTATGTGAGGCATGACATGTCAAAGTTTGTATATTTACTAGTCGGCGTTACTATGACATGTCACTTTGTATGTCAACGTCTGGTGTCAAAATGAATTTTAATAAAATGGACAACTATTTAACGCTTAAACAAGCATCTGAGACCACTGGAAAAAGTGAAAGGCAAATAAGAAGGCTTTGTAATGACCCTAAAAACAATGAATATATACAACGTGATGGAAAAGGCCGATTACTTTTAAAAATTGATTTTTTACAACAAAATTACCCACTTGTCCATGTCCCTAATGGCAAAAATAAGGCTATCCAGAGGGTAGACAATGTCACTAAAGATGACATGTCACAAGAATCTGATAATCTGCACTTTAAAATCGCTTTATTAGAGCAAGAATTAAGACATAAAGATGAATTGTTTGCTGCAAAAGATAAACAGATTGAATTATTGGAGCGCAGTTTACTTATGCTTGTCGAAGCTCGGCCAGTGATTACTCCCCAAGCTCCGGCAGCTCCTGAACCGGAACCAGCAAAAAGAAAGAAATTTTTAGGATTATTTTAAAAAGGCCATGAAAAAAGAGGTTTTACATAAATTAGGATGGATGCAGCAGTTCAGATTTACTGAATATGAAAGCACCTATATAAAAACAGCACTAGTACGCAACGGTTCGGATATTGGTTATATGTCTCCATCTTCTGATTTGTTTTGGGCATCCAGGGATGCTATTGTCCTGGTTGAAGATAAGCCCTTTTCTTTTCCAAGTAAAGAAGGTAAAAAGTAGAATTTGAAGTATAATCTTTAATGTCAAATTCTACTCCCCTTACCATAAATAAAATCTTCTGATTTTATTTATTTACCCCTTTCCCTCAACAAAATTCGAAAATTTCATTTTCTCATTTTTTCCGTTTACTTTTATGGTGCGTTAAAAAAGTGCAAGTTGTGGTTTTGTCATGGTATTTTTGGTTACACCTTAATC
This sequence comes from Pedobacter sp., assembly GCF_045628745.1. Lineage (GTDB taxonomy): Bacteria > Bacteroidota > Bacteroidia > Sphingobacteriales > Sphingobacteriaceae > Pedobacter. The sequence goes on along the minus strand of NZ_JAZQPU010000215.1, from coordinate 1,652 downwards.
CATGCCTTCACCAACTTGCTAAAAAGCTTAACGCTTCGCTACTTTTTAGGGAAAACCCACCGCCAAAATGAAGAAACAAGAAGAACAAAGGTTATACAAGAAAGAGGTCCGGTTCAATAAAGCCGAAAAGGACTTTATTGAAAGCATAGTCGAGAAAAGCGGTTCAAATTTTTCGGCTTATACCCGAAAGCTTTACTATAAAAATGAAGCATCAACAGGGAAATTGGAATTATCCAATTCAACCGTTTCCACCGACAAACGAGATTTCCAAAACCTGTGCAACAACTTTAACCAGTTGGTAAAGCACATGCACCAAACCGGAACTCCCATTCCTGATGTTGCGCACGAATTAGACAAAATACTTAGAGCAGTTCGAGATGGCTATAGCAAAAATATGTAGTGTGTCGGGAAATTCTGCGTCAGTACTAACCTATGCTATTGAGCAAAAGGATAAGAAGCTGCCGGAAGAACAAAAAGCCCAGGTTATTCAGACCAATAATCTTTTTGGCGATATCAAGGACATGTCCAATCAAATGGCCATGTTCCAGGAAGACCGGCCTAACTGCAAAAATAATGTTCTGCATTTGGCATTGAGCTTTGATCCAGCTGAGCGATTAACTGCAATTCAGGCCGAAAAAGCTATAAATACCCTCCTTGAAGAAGTTGGAATCACTAAATCGGATCATCAATATGTTGTGGTCGAGCATAAGGATGCTGCACATCAACATTTTCATATTGTGGCCAGTAGGGTTGGCATGGATGGGAGCCTGCTCAGCGACTCCCATTTGAAAGTTCGTTTAAATGTTATCTGCGATAAAATTGAAAAAGAACAAGGGTTACTTCTTACACCTGGTCGGCAGTGGCAGTATGATCCGAGCAGTGAAAAGGGGTATAAGTTTGTAAAGGTAGAGAAAGAAAAAGTCCTTAAAAATGAAAAAAACCCTAAAATTAAGGACGTTAAAGCCGAAATCCGGAAGGAACTACAAGCTGTGCTGTCTAAAAAGGAGATACGAACGCCTGAACAATTACTGCAGGCGCTTAAAGTGAAAGGAATCGAGATAAAATATTCCGAGAATAAAACCGGGATATCGGGGGTAAGTTTCCGGAGCAAGGATATCGCTGTTAAAGGTTCTGCAGTAGGCTATAAATGGAGCGATATAGGCAAGAGATTAACTGAAAACGCAAAAGAGGTTCAGGTTATAAAAAAGCCCCTTAAAATTGATAACAGGCCAGTTTTAAATAGAGAAATAAAAAATAAAATGTTGCTGTTTATTCAGCAAAATCCTGAAAAATTCAGCAATAATGAGCAATTGGCTGATCAGGCGATCAGAATTTACATGAGGGAATTGAAGCCAGAGGACAACTCATGGCAAACTTGGGAAGCGCATAGGGATCATGAGAAAAAACGCCTGGCATTCAACCGGTACGCTTCCATTGCACTTTCTTATAATGAACGTAATGCCAAATTGCAAACTGAAGGGGTAAATGGAAAGCCTCAGCCAAGTGAAAGAGATCTTCAAAAAATGAAGTTTGTAAAACAATATAATCAAGCAATAATATCGGCCTTAGCCGAATTTAAAGCGGAAATAAACAAAGGAAATATTTACTGCGATGCTGACTTTATTTTTCAAAAAAACGGGTTTACCAAACAG
>NZ_JAZQPU010000214.1:0-3588 GCF_045628745.1 Pedobacter sp. | reverse complement strand
AAATATGCAGAAGTTGTAAATGGCCCGGGCCGGTACATGATTCCCATGATCCGCCTGTCAGAAGTATTATTAATTGCCGCTGAATGTCATCCTGATCAGGCAACAGGGATGAGCTATTTAAACAAATTACGGACAGCACGGAATGCTGTAGATTTAGTTGCCGCTACACCGGCCGCACGGCTCACCCAAATTGGTAATGAGCACCGGAGAGAAATGCTTGGGGAAGGGCAACAGTTCTTTTTCTATAAAAGAAATTCTTATTTAAATATTCCGAACCACAATACGGTTCCAGGAACACCTGATAAAGCCATGTTACTCAACAATTATATCATTCCATTACCCGATAGTGAAACTTCACAAAGGCAATAATCTAAATTAAAACAACATGAAAAAAATATTAGTATATGTGGTCCTTTTTCAGTTTGCCCTCATCTTTATGGGCTGTGAAAAAGAAATGATGTCGTACGAAGGTAAAGAAGGAGTTTACTTTGGGGTAAGGCATGGCAGTGCAACCAGCGCTGAAAATCTATTGCCTTATCAACCCTACAGCAATGTAGAATTTATCAACATCAAAAAAGATGTAGTTGATTTTCCCGTGAAAGTTGATATATCAGGTCCTGTTAAGGACTATGACCGGAGTTTCAGAATAGAAGTAAATCCAGATTCTACCACAGCCATTTTAGGAAAGCACTATGAAGCAGTACAGGAGTTATGGACTGTCCGTGCTGGCTCTTCTACAGCTACAATTACCGTTAAAATTATGCGCACACCCGATTTAGAAGATGAAGTCAAAACTTTAGGCCTGCGTCTGGTTCCGACTAAAGATTTTGTTTTATCCTTCCCGGAATGGGATGCAATACCAGCACTTAATGGCGGTACCATAGTTCAGAAATTCGATGCAAGCCTTCATACCCTAAGAATCAATGACTTCATGGTTACGCCTGGACTTTGGTTGGGATCCCTGCAGGCCGGAAATAAGGAAGGTGGTTCTTTTGGTGTATTTACACGAAAAAAAATGGAATTCCTAACCGAATACTTAGGGTTAACTTATGAGGATTTTGCCAGCAGTGAAACCATGCCTTTAGCTAGAGTGGCACTTATAGGTGCAGATGCTGCAGCGATTTTAATCGAACGTTTCAATGCCAAAAATCCTGTTCTCGAAGCAGATGGACGTCTGATGTTCTTCGGTCCAGTACCATGGACCTCTATTGTCGGAGTTCCTTATGTGCCAACTCCTTAATCGGCAGAAAACAGTATAGTATCAACAAATTTAGAACCATCACATGAAAATACATCATTATACACTTATACTATTGTCCTTTCTCTTTGCAACTTCCTGTAGTAAAGATATAGGCGTTTATGATTACCATGACATTAATGAATTAAAGATTAGCGGCATTGCAAGTACCATTAACTTACGACGCACGCTAGATACCCTACGACTCAACCCAATCATAGACGCTACTTTGGATGATGGTGAAGTTAACCGCTATAGCTATGCCTGGGTATTACAATCAGGACCTATGATATTCGACACAATTGGTCGTGAAAAAAACCTGAACTATCCAATTTTATTAAATCCTGGTCCTTATAGTATCTATTATAGGGTATTAGATAAAAAAACCGGTATCAAAGGAATGTCAAACATCACTTTAAATGTGAGCACAGCTTTTTCCCGTGGTTTATTAATCATGGGTGAAGATGAGGAGGGTTATGCAGAAGCAGAGATGCTTTCGATGTTGAATGATACGATACATTTTAAGCATATTTTATCCGAAAGTGGCTTGCCACGTTTACGTGAGCCCATGAATTTTTTCCATACCGGAGGTACTTATGATCCTTATATTAAACTTTGGGTAAATACGAAGACACAATCGTACTATTTGGATCGAGTAACGTTAAAAAGTACGCCTGCCAATACCCTAAGCAGATTGATCTACGCCTCAGAGCCAATTGACCAGGCAACACTTCATCCTATTGTCATTGCTCCTCAAGTGACGCAAACAAATGGAAATAACTCCTCCTCAACCAGTGGTTCTAGTTACCGCGTGGTTTTAACAAAAGCTGGTGATATCTTCGCCTCCTTCCTGGCATTAAATGGTGGAGATTTTTATACTAACCCGGTTAATAAAGCCAGTGACGCACCTACGGTGCGTCTTGTTGCTGCACCTTACCTCCTGTATCCCATCAACAATATGTCGTCGTTTATGTGGTATGACATTAAAAATCAACGATTTCTAAACTTCACCTCTTTTGGCTCAACAACTCCTGCCGCAGTGTTGACAGATAAAGATACAGAACCATTTCCCTGGAATCAGGCAAAAACAGGCCGAAAGTTAGTCTATGCCGAAAACACCAGAGCAGTTGAAAGTGGTTATGCCAATGGCATCAGCTTTGCTATTATGAAGGATCCAGCAAATGTGCATTATGTATATAAATTCTATGCCAACGGGAGTGCTCCAGCTAAAATAGGCGCTTACACGATTTCATCCATAGCCACTAACTTTGATAAAGCAGACTTTTATGCATTTTCCTCCAACCGCACGGTAATTTTCTATTCTGTAGGGAATAGACTTTATGCTTATGATTACAACCCGGGAAAAGAAAGAATATATGAATTTCCTGCACTTGGTAATGATCAGATCACGATGCTGAAGTTCGATACACAAATAAATTACGCCACCAATAGCTTATATATTGCTACCTATAACAGCTCGACGAAGGGTACTTTACGCCGTTTTATAGTAGGATCAAATCCGAATGTAGTAGAGCTTTTGCCTCAGGAAAACAGCACCTGGACCAACATGGTCAAAATCAAAGACATCAACTGGCGCGGGCTCAATTAAACAATTAATATAAAAAAATGAACTGCATCCAGATCAAAATGATATTTGCACTTTGCTTAAGTCCCCTGGCCGCCTTTACACAGGCTGGGGATTTTAAGATTGATGGAAAAGTAAACCCTAAATATAACGGCGCTTTTGTTAAGTTATACATTAGTCAGAACGACAGCCAAATAGTAGACAGTTTCCAGGTAAAAAAAGGGATTTTTAAATTTCAAGGAAAGGTTTCAGAACCAACACTGGGTACAATTAGCATGAACAAGCCAGGAATGGGTGATTGCATTGCCTTATTTCTATCTCAAGGAACAGTTCGGGTATCCACAAAGGATTCTTTAAAAAACGCGCGGATTACGGGCACAAAACTAGCTGAAGAACAAGACATCCTATCGAAATTGATGTCGGATGATGAGCAAAAGTTAAGCACCATGATTCAAATGCTAAGCAGTATGCCTGATGGACCGGAGAAAAAAGCCTATATACCAGATATGTTGAAAGCGCTTAAGAAATTAAGTGTGAACAGAGTAAGTACGATCCATCAATTTGCGAAGAACCATCCGGATTCCTATGTAACGCTTTATCATTTAGTGAATAATGTTAAAAATAGGTCAAGTTCAAAGAGCACCACACTCCCTTACTTTGAAAACCTAAGTGAAAAATTGAAGGAAACTCCAGTTGGAAAACAGTTTAAGAAAGAATTGCTGGGTATTAAATTGTTCGAAGGAAAACCTTATATAGATTTTGCTTC
>NZ_JAZQPU010000213.1:0-4044 GCF_045628745.1 Pedobacter sp. | reverse complement strand
TTTAGCTTGAGTGGTTCTATTGCACTCCGGATATTAATTAACAAAAAAGTACCTGAATATGAGATACAGAAAATTAACAAACACAGATCTTCAACTTTCTGAAGTCACTTTTGGAGCCTGGGCTGCTGGAGGTTGGATGTGGGGAGGTACTGAACGCGGTGATGCGGTTGAAGCCATAAGGGCCTCTTACGACATGGGGATAACCGCTATCGATACAGCACCAATCTATGGTCAGGGCACAAGTGAAGAAATTGTAGGGGAGGCGATGAAAGGCATCCCACGGGATCAGTTTCAAATTCTTACCAAATATGGGATGCGCTGGGACCTGAAAAAAGGCGAGTTTGGATTCAGCAGTAAAGACAACGTTGGCAATAACATTGATATATACAAATATGCCGGCAAGGAAAGTGTCATGAAAGAATGCGAAGATAGCCTGAAACGGCTGGGAACCGATTATATCGATCTTTATCAGATCCATTGGCCTGATTCCACAACACCCATCGCAGAAACAATGGAAGCGGTATCTCGCCTGATAGAACAGGGGAAAGTCAGGTATGCCGGGGTTTGTAATTACGACGTTGCACAAATGACGGAAGCAGAAAAATACCTTAGCCTGGCGTCCAATCAGGTTCCATATAGCATGGTCAACCGTGGCATTGAGGCAGAAGTAGTTCCATATTGTCTAGAACATGGAAAGTCTATTATAGCGTACAGTCCCTTAGAACGGGGTTTGTTAACAGGGAAAATGAAGCCGGGGCACCAGTTTGCAGTCGGAGACCATCGACAAACCTTATCTTACTTTAAAGAAGAGAACTTAAAACGAACAAACGAGTTCCTCCAACGTGTAAAATACATCGCCGATGATAAACAATTGACCATAGGACAACTGGTGATCCTCTGGACTTTGCGGCAACCGGGAATTACAATTACGCTGGTGGGGGCTAGAAACAAAGATCAGGCGGTACAGAATGCAAAGGCAATAGATAGCCAGTTAAGCGATGAGGAAATCAAAGTCATTACAGGTTTTCTTAACCAATTGGAACTTGTAGACTAATCATTATTAAGGTAAAGATATGGAATATGTAAGATTTGGAAATACAGGTATGATGGTTTCCAGGCTTTGTTTAGGCACAATGACCTATGGCAAGCCTACAGAAAGATGGCCCTGGGCGCTCAACGAAGAAGAAAGTCGTCCATTTATTCAAAAAGCACTTGAATTTGGTATCAACTTCTTTGACACCGCCGATGTTTACTCGGCCGGTGCAAGTGAAGAAGTGGTGGGAAAGGCCCTTAAGGATTTTGCCAAACGTGACCACATCGTACTGGCCACCAAGGTGTTTAATCCTATGGGTACTGGTATCAATGATAAAGGGCTTTCTCGAAAACATATCATGAGTGCAATCGATGCTAGCCTTAAACGTTTAAGGACCGATTATGTGGATCTTTACCAAATCCATCGCTGGGACTACCATACGCCAATTGAGGAAACGATGGAGGCATTGCATGAGATTGTTAAAGCAGGTAAAGCCCGTTATATTGGTGCTTCTTCCATGTACAGCTGGCAATTTGCACAGGCCCAATATACCGCTGATCTTAATCATTGGACAAGGTTTGTGTCCATGCAGCCGCATTACAACCTGCTTTACCGCGAGGAAGAGCGGGAAATGATCCCATTTTGCATCAACCAGAAGATCGCGGTGATCCCTTGGTCGCCGCTGGCACGTGGGTTGCTGACAGGCAAAAGATCAAAAGAAAGAAACGAAACTGAGCGAGCAAAAACTGATACTTTTGGAAAAAAACTTTACGGAGAGGATGCAGACTTCGCTATAGTGGAAAGGCTAAGCGAAATAGCTGCTGAAAAAGGTTTGCCTAATGCACAGGTGGCTTTAGCTTGGATATTGAGTAAGCCAGCAATTACGGCCCCTATTATTGGTGCCAGCAAGCCAGGTCATTTGGAACATGCCGTGGCAGCATTATCTGTGCATTTAACGGAGGAGGATATCAAAAAACTGGAGGAGCTTTATCTGCCGCATCCGGTGCTGGGCTTTGAATAAAACTGGAGAGCAAAAAGTAGCCTAACCAAATCTATCATTCAGTCAGGCTATTTTTGCTATTTTAAAAAGTAAAGTTTACCGTGAAATGTAAACTATTAGATTGTATTTTCTCCTTGCCTGAAGTATTAAACCCACTATTTCTGGCCTCATACGGGCTTTTTACCTGTCCTACTACATAATCAACAGAAAGGCCTAATGCTTTACGACGTAAAGTAGCTCCGTAACTTTTGGCTACCCCAAAAGCAAGCCTGTTTTTAATGGCCTCAGGGTCATAGTCAACATCATTATCCTCCTCATCATTGTTGACATAAGAAAAATAGCGTTCATTAACTTCACCAGCGTTTTCACTGTAGTTAAAATCAAAATAGCGAATCGTAGGGGCTATCTGAAAACGGACATCCAACAAAACACTTCCTCCAAGGTTCATCGATAACACAGGCCCCAGTTTAGTTCTTCCCGCAAAGGCTATCTTTTCTCCACCAATCTCCACATTGCGGGCTCCACTGTTCTCACCATAAGCCTTCCATTTTTCTAATTTATTGTAGTTCAGAGATAATATAGTCCAGTCCAGTCCAAGATTCATGACGGACTGACTGTTTTTTCCGCCGAAATAAAAGATATGCCCAAATTCAAAGGTATAGCCCCTTGAAGCACCATACCTTCCATCAAAGATGTTTTCTTTGGGTGATAGGTCCTGCATCAGCGGATCCCCAATTGTATTTACACCCAGGCGAAGATATCCCGCACGATAAACACCCCGATCCTGACCATAGAGCTGTGCTGTCACACCTAGGAGAAGGACAGCTATAAGTAGTTTGATTTTCATAATATGATGTTTAAGGTTGATTGCAATTTGGAAGTTGTATGAGAGGTGTTACAAAGATATCTCCCTGAATTTCAGTTCACAATACTCACTATTGGGTATATTTAGCTTGCTCGATCAATCGAAATAATTATCTTTATAAATGAAAAAGAAAATCAAGCTATTTATCGTCTTTTTAGCTTTGGTTAGCCTGCAATTAACAGCGCAGGTTAAAAACCCAAAATATGATCAAGCCTATGCAGATTCCTTAGGCGCAGATGAGAATGGAATGAAAATGTATGTGTTGGTGATCCTGAAAACTGGTACCGTACAACTCCGGGAGAGGCCCATCTTAGACAGCCTTTTTAAAGGACACATGAAAAATATCAACCGAATGGCGGCAATGGGTAAATTAATCGTTGCCGGCCCTTTGGAGAAAAATGTGCAGGCTTACCGTGGCATTTTTATTTTTAACGTGAAAACGATAGAAGAGGCAAAAACGCTGGTCAATAGCGACCCTGCTGTTAAGGCCAAGGTGTTTGATGCAGATTTTTACAATTGGTATGGTTCTGCAGCTCTGCCTGAATACCTGAAGTTTCAGGGTAAAATAGAAAAAGAGCAACGTTAAATCCCTGAAAAAAGGAGTCAGCTGCCATTTTATTTACTCAAACAATGTATTGCTTTAAGTATTTCATAGTGTTTATCAGCGAATGTTTATCGATTTCTAAAAAAGCTATGCGCAAAACCTAAATGTATAGCTTAGTCTCCTTATTCTTTAAAGGACCTACCTATAGCGAACCGATATACAAAGGCCTACTGAAGGTCCTGGTAAAGGCAGCTTAATATGAGGATATATATTACTTGAGCTATAGGAAACGTTCACTGCACTAAAAATAAAAAAGCCCGTACCACCTATGATGATACAGGCTGCCTTATAAAAGGTTCATTGTGTTGTTATTTTTTATCCCACCAGACTTTTGAAAGGAAAGAATCTCCGTTAGATAAGCGGCTTACCGCTTCCTTGTAATTTGCACTGTTCAGTTGAGCTTCACGCGTAGAATAAATAGCCCGGCGTGGAATTTTACCCCCTGTGGAACCTTGGTTAGCTCCTGGAATAAGCACAGGATAGCCTGTTCTGCGCCATTCTGAAAAAGCCTCATAATTGCGCCCAAAAAGGTGGATCCACTT
>NZ_JAZQPU010000212.1:0-4628 GCF_045628745.1 Pedobacter sp. | reverse complement strand
TATTTGCCTGATTAAATCGGCTACATCATATTGCTCGACATTATTTTGCTTGTTTTTATCCATTGAAGCGCTATTGCGTAGGGAATCTGCTTTTAAAGAATCAACAGGGGGAAGGTCCTGGCCAAAGGCACTATTGCCCATGGCGATTAAAAAAACTATTGCTAAAAAGCAAGAAAGAGGAGGATGTTGGACTATGTTTCTAAAATTCAAGGATGATCAATTTTGTTTGCTACCAACGCACAAATTTTACACCAAGAATTTAAATGGTCTTGGTTTTTAGTGGCTTTAGTTGTCGTTGGTAGGTTACAGCAAAATGCCTCAGATTTTCAGCGCCAGCACTGTAAACAGCTTAGGCGCGTAGATTGATCAATATAAAAATTTCCCTTGTAAACTTTTAATTAATCGCTGATATAAATAATTAATCTATTTAAGTTCCTTAAATTAGCCCTATGCAGCCTGATCTTTTGAACATAATGCCTCCATTTTTTAAACCTCTATATATAAGTGCAGCGATGCTGCTTACTGCGTTTTGCCCCATAGTGACTGTGGCGCAACAGCAGGCGCAAATAAAGGTAAAGCAGTATGCAGTAATGCCGGGTTGGGCAAAAAACTCTGTCAACACCGTGGTCTTCAGGAAAGACCCCATCACCACTTATAAAAATACTCAATACATTGCTTTTTATGATGCAGAGGCAAATGTGGTCCTCGGCAAGCGCAATCTAGGCGCTAAAAAGTGGGAAACGAAAATAACACAATACAAGGGAAAGGCCACGGATGCGCATAACAGCATCAGCATCATGACTGATGGAAAGGGTTTTCTCCATATTTCCTGGGATCACCATGGCAATGCTTTGCGCTATGCGCGAAGCGTGAAGCCGGGTTCACTGGAGCTACAAGAAAAAACGCCGATGACAGGCTCCTTGGAAGGTAATTTAACCTACCCGCAGTTTTTTAAATTGCCTGATGGCAACCTGTTGTTTTTGTACCGCGATGGCAGTTCTGGCAGTGGCAATGTGGTGTTGAATTATTATAACACAGCTACGCAGCAGTGGACGCAGCGACACCGCACTTTGATTGATGGCAATGGGCAGCGCAATGCTTATTGCCAGATGGATGTAGATAAAAAAGGGACCATTCAACTGTCATGGGTATGGCGTGAACGTGCAGAGGTGGAAACCAATCATGATTTATGCTATGCACGCTCTCGTGATGGCGGCATTACCTGGGAAAAAACATCGGGAGAAAAATATGTTTTGCCGATCACGGCGGCTACCGCGGAATATGCATTGAAGATTCCGGAGAAAAGTGAGTTGATTAACCAGACTTCCATCACGGCCGATGATCAGGGTAATCCTTATATAGCGACCTACTGGCGTCAGCAGGGTTCCAAAATTCCACAATATCGTGTGGTTTACCATAATGGGGAACAATGGGCTATGCAGCAGGTTTCGCAAAGGACTATGCCCTTTACATTATCGGGTGGTGGCACAAAAAAAATCCCCATTTCCAGGCCTCAAATTATGGTGCTCAACCGCAAGGGACAGCAAATGGTAGTCATCGTTTTTAGAGATGAAGAAAGGAACAATAAAGTCTCCATCGCCTTGTGTAAAGAGCTGCAGAAAGGTGTTTGGGAGACGCATGATTTAACACAGGAACCTGTAGGGCAGTGGGAGCCTGCTTTCGATACCGAACTGTGGAAAAGCAAAGGCCTGCTCAATCTTTTTCTGCAAAAGGTTGAGCAGGCCGATGGGGAAGGGATTGCTCAGGTAAAGCCTGAAATGATCTCTGTACTAGAGTGGAAACCCTGATGTTTTAGTAATGTCCCCTGATCTGCTGGCGAATTTCCTCGTCGTATAGTTTTCTTAACGCCTGATGCGTAGCTGCTGGTAAAGGGGGCAAAGTGGAAGCCATTACATTGTTATCAACCTGGCTAATTTTTGAGGCTCCTGGAATAACAGTGGTCACTTCGGGGTGATCGAGAATCCACCGGATGGCCCATTGCGACAGCCGTTCATCAGGCATTAAGGTTTTGATTGTTTGGCTCAGTTGTACACCCTTTTTAAAGGAGATACCCGAAAAAGTTTCCCCGGCATTGAAAGCTTCCCCGTTGGCATTGAAATTACGGTGGTCATTGCTGGCGAAGGTAGTGTCTTCAGTAAATTTACCCGTCAATAAACCACTGGCCAGGGGCACACGGATAATTAAAGCCACGCCTTTTGCTGCCGCTTTGTGGAAAATTTCGTCGGCCAGGTGCTGCCTGAACAGGTTGAAAATTACCTGTAAGGAAGCCAGTCCTTCTTGTTCTAAACAGATTAAAGCTTCTTCTGCAGTCTCTACACTGGCACCGAAATGTTTAATCAGGCCTTCGCTTTTCAACCTTCTGAGGTGGTCAAAAACAGCACCTTCACGCAGCTCTTCGGTAGGGATACAATGCAGTTGTTGTAAAAACAATTGGCTGAGGCCTAAATGTTCCATAGACTCCAATGTTTGGGCTTTCATGGCTTCATAACCAAAGTTCTGTGGCCAGCCATTTGGCTCGTCATGCCGGCGGCCCAGTTTAGTGGCAACAAACACTTCCTTTGCTGTGGTTTTTAAAAACTGTCCAATAATTTTCTCACTCACACCCATGCCATAAACATCGGCCGTATCAATAAAATTGCCACCTGCATCGGTGTAAGCGTTTAAGATATTTAAAGCCTCTGTTTCGTTTACCGTACCCCAATCGGCACTTCCTAATTGCCAGGTGCCTAATCCAATTTCGGCAATGGCTGTATCTTTAAATAGTCTATAATTCATTTTCTGGTTTCTTTATCTTAAATTAACAAAGCAAGGTTAGCATTTGTTAGTGATGTTTTATGGCTAATGTAGGGATTGTTAACTTGAAGTTGCTAAATTATGGCGTGATTTTTATGAGGAAAGCGGGAGGAATAAGCAATAGAAAACCAAAACAAACAGATGAAAATAGCTACCTATAATGTAAATGGCGTTAATGGCCGATTGCCGGTTTTATTGCGATGGCTGGAAGAAACATCGCCTGATGTAGTTTGTCTGCAGGAATTAAAAGCCCCACAAGAGAAGTTCCCTGAACAGGCCATTCTTGACGCGGGATACCATGCCATCTGGCAAGGACAAAAAAGCTGGAATGGGGTAGCCATTTTATCACGCAGTGCGGAGATGAGGATGCTGCGACAGGGCTTGCCCGGCTTACCTGATGATGCAAACAGCCGTTATATTGAAGCTTTTGTGAACGGTATGATCGTAGGCTGTCTGTATCTGCCGAATGGCAATCCTGCACCGGGACCAAAGTTCGACTATAAAATGCAATGGTTTGAACAGCTTCATGCACATGCGCAAACTTTATTGGATAACAATATGCCTGTGGTGCTCACCGGCGATTATAATGTGATGCCCACAGAACTTGATGTGTATAAGCCTGAGCGTTGGGTAGATGACGCACTTTTCAGGCCTGAAGTGCGTGCTGCTTTTAAAAACCTTGTAGACCTTGGGTGGACTGATGCCATCAGAAAGCTTTATCCCGATCAAAAGATTTATACATTTTATGACTATTTCCGTAATGCCTATGGCCGTGATGCCGGCTTGAGGATAGACCACTTTCTACTGAGCCCTCAACTAGAACCCCGATTGCTCCAGGCAGGCGTGGACCGCCATGTGCGCGGCTGGGAAAAAACCAGCGACCATTGTCCGGTTTGGATAGAACTCGCAGATGTTTAGCCTTAAATCGTTATCATTGAAGCTGTTAATGGGTAAAAGGCAGCTTGTAGACAGCTTATGATGACAGCGCATCCAATCCACGGTGAGTCCACACTCAGTCCACCCTTTGTTCGGCAATACGTGGGCTGAGTGTGGACTCACCGGGGACTCATGGTGGACTCACCCTTAATTGGTAACAATGTGGTTACCTCGTTTCGGGTATTAAACTGTAGCCCTTTTTTAAACCACCAAGGTCAATTGTAATTTGTTGAAGAACTACACCCGGGTCTACCATGTAAACCTTTAAAGTGTGTTTTCCAGCACACATCAATGGCAATTTAATGCTTTTTATCGCACTGTTCCGCAAAACATTTTGCTTCCATTCTTCTGACCGGCCTACTGTTTTAAAATCGCATACTTGTATCGGACCATCATCAATAGAAACACCATAGCGCATGCTGAAATTATTGTTGAGCGCATGCGTAGGTAAAGTATAAAGGTTAATTTCTGGTGCAGCAGCCGTAAAACTATAAAAGTCATAAGCTACGAAGGGCGCATTGTTTTTAATGAATGTGCTATCTAAAGCTGGAAAAATGTTAAGGTCTTTTTGTGTTGACATCAGCGTTTTTGCAGGCAAACCTAAACCTTCAATAATTTGCCAATTGGCATTGTCCTTGTCGGTTTTACGGTTAAAATGTTGCGCTTCCATCGCCACATAACCATTGTCTTCTACAAAACCATTAAAGTCTTTAGGGATCGTTTGCTGAAGATTTTGTGCCTTAACAGCTACGTTTATCTTTTTGCCATTGGCTGTAAATTCTATATTTCCTGATGCCAGCTGTGCAGCGTTAATTTTCTTCCAGTCTACACTGATCCAGAGTCGGGTTTCTTCTGTTCCGGTGCCGGGTTTTAACAAA
>NZ_JAZQPU010000211.1:0-5973 GCF_045628745.1 Pedobacter sp. | reverse complement strand
CAGTAAAGCAGCGAATCAAGCTGCTGAGGAGAGTTGGCGGCCTTTTGGCTGGTGATTGGCTGCAGGACGGGCAAGGACTCACACTGCAGCGCTGGGCGTCCGACACACAAATGACGATGCAGAGAGCTGCATGGAGGAGAGTAGGAGAGAGTTGGACCTGCAAAAAGAGAGCGAATCGTGGACGAGGACGGGAAATGGATTGGAAGCCACTTAGCCCGAGTAAGAGTGTCTTTCTACTGCATCTCAGCGTACGAGGTATTTTTCTATGCTGAAGCCTAGGCGGGTGCGTCGCGGAGAATTGGCGGATGCTGTGCCATAACACAAGAGGAGTGTGGTATCCGTGTAGTAGAAAGTCCTGCTGAAATCGGTGCTGCAATGGCAGAACTGTTATTGAAAAAATAAGAAGATTTTCTTCACCAATAAATAGAATAGCCTGTCTCCTTAAACCGAGACAGGCTATTCTGCGTTTAAGTATTGCTAAGCTCACCAAAGCAACCACAACCCGTCCAGACAGATGACACAACTTTTACGCAGGTCTGCAGGGGCAGTTTTTTGTTTTTTGTATCTTGTGTATAAATCTAACCAATGAAAACATTAATCAGTAAAATTGCACTCTTCTCTGGCCTGTTGCTGATGACAAGCTTTGCCGCTTGTGCACAAAAGGACAAAAAGGTGGAGGCTGCAATAGCGACAACAACAACGAAGCATATGGAATGGAATAAGTTAACAAAAGAAGAAGAAGCTGTTATTGTAAACAAGGGAACAGAATATCCCGGTACAGGAAAACTTTTAAACAATAAGCAGGAGGGTACTTATGTATGTAAAAGATGTAATGCCCCGCTTTATAAATCGAGCTCAAAGTTTGAGTCGCATTGCGGCTGGCCGAGCTTTGATGATGAAATTGATGGTGCTGTTTTAAAGATTGCAGATGCCGATGGCATGCGTACAGAAATTGTTTGTGCCAACTGTAAAGGTCACCTGGGGCACGTATTTGTGGGCGAAGGTTTCACCGCTAAAAACACCCGCCATTGCGTTAATTCCGTGTCGATGAGTTTTATTCCCAAAGCACTTTAAACCCTTTTTTCAACGTATAAAGTGCTGCTTTCCACAGCCCTGTGTATAACTCACAGGGCTGTCGGTTTTTATAAGCGGTTAGTTTTCTTATCTTTGGCCATTCACCAACCGCATTTTATATGAAGTATTGTTTGATTTTAATGAGCATGTTTTTGTTTTTAAAGGTACATGCGCAAAAAGAAAGAACAGAAAAAGATGAATCCAAATTACGCACTAAGAGCGGTTTGGCTACGTATTACCATAAAAGATTCGAAGGCCGCAAAACCACCAGCGGTCAAAAATACAGGGGAGATAAACTCACCGCTGCCCACAGAACATTGCCCTTTGGAACCATCGTTACGGTAACCAACCTCAGCAATGGTAAAACCATCAATGTGGAAGTTAACGACAGAGGTCCCTATACCAAAAGGTATATTATTGATGTCTCTGAAAGTGCTGCAAAATACCTGGGCATTTACGGAAAGGGACACTCGAAGGTGGAGATTTCTTATGACCCATCTTAAAATCGGGTCGTTTTTTTTACAACTCCATTGCTGTCAGAAAATTAAAAATTTTACACTACGATTCTTTAAAACCACGCACCCCCGTGCATCGGTTATAGCAAATCTATAGCGTAATTAATGTGTCAATTTTATCTGGTGATGTTAATAAAAATCTGGAGTTGTTAACAACTTTTACCTTTTATAGCTCGGCTTGTCGATTATCTTTGTACACATAAGTTTTCGAAAATTACACAGTTTTTATCACAGGTGTGCTTTTGAAATTTCACTATATTGTTTAACCCACTCAATTTAAAATATGATACAGGAAGAGGAATTGTTATTAAGAGAAAATAAAGACCGTTTTGTTCTTTTGCCTATCAAGTATCCTGAAATTTGGGAGATGTATAAAAAGAGTGAAGCGAGTTTCTGGACTGCAGAAGAGATTGATCTTTCTGACGACCAAAAGCATTGGGACAACTTAAACGATGGGGAACGCCATTTCATTTCTCATATCCTGGCTTTCTTTGCTGCCAGTGATGGTATTGTAAATGAAAACCTTGCTGTAAACTTTATGAGTGAGGTACAGTTGCCTGAAGCACGTTGTTTCTATGGTTTCCAGATCATGATGGAAAATATCCACTCTGAGACTTACGCTTTATTGATCGATACATATATCAAAGATCCAGATGAAAAAGACCGTTTATTCCATGCCGTAGAAACGGTGCCTTGTGTTCAGCGTAAGGCAGAATGGGCTTTACGATGGATTGACAACGGTAGTTTCGCCGAGCGTTTAGTGGCTTTTGCAGCTGTTGAAGGTATATTCTTCAGCGGAAGTTTCTGCTCTATCTTTTGGTTGAAGAAAAGAGGCTTAATGCCGGGCTTAACATTCAGCAATGAGTTGATTTCGCGCGATGAAGGTATGCACTGTGAGTTTGCCTGCCTGCTTTACAAAATGTTGCAAAACAGGTTGAGCGAAGAACAGGTACATGGCATTATCCGTGACGCGGTAGAGATCGAAAAAGAATTCGTTACAGATGCCCTTCCAGTAGCACTTATCGGCATGAACGCAAAATTAATGTCGCAGTACATTGAGTTTGTTGCCGACAGATGGTTGCAGGAATTAGGCTACACCAAAATATACAATGCCACCAACCCTTTTGATTTCATGGAGATGATTTCTTTACAAGGTAAAACGAACTTCTTTGAGAAACGTGTTGGTGATTACCAGAAAAGTGGCGTACTGACGTCAACAGAAGATAAAGCTTCGGCTTTCTCTCTTGATGATGACTTTTAGTCTCTGGTAAAAAACAATTAACTATTTAAATAACAACAGCCCTGCAAAGGCTGTATTAAGGATAACATTATAATGTTTGTAAAAAAAAGAGACGGTCGACAAGAAGCGGTTCGGTTCGATAAAATCACAGCCCGAATTGAGAAATTATGTTATGGTTTCAATCCTCAGCTGGTTGATCCTATAGACGTAGCTAAAAAGGTAATTGAAGGCCTGTATGATGGGGTAACCACCTCAGAATTGGATAACCTTGCTGCAGAAACAGCGGCCTCTTTAACTACAAAACATCCTGACTATGCCTTGCTAGCTTCCAGAATTGCGGTTTCTAACTTGCATAAAAATACAACCAAATCGTTTTCTAAAACGATGGAAGCCTTGTATAACTACATCGATGTAAAAACCGGCAAACCAGCATCGCTGATTGCGGAAGATGTATGGCAGGTGATTAAAGAAAATGCAGAGATCTTAGACAGCACTATTATTTACGACAGAGATTTCGGTTTTGATTATTTCGGCTTTAAAACACTTGAAAAATCTTACCTGCTTAAAATTGAAGGACAAATTGTAGAGCGTCCGCAGCATTTATTTATGCGTGTTTCTGTAGGGATTCACAAAGAAGATATTCAAAGTGCTATTGCTACCTATAACTTAATGAGTGAGCGTTGGTTTACCCATGCTACACCAACCTTGTTTAATGCAGCAACACCAAAACCACAAATGTCTTCGTGCTTTTTGTTAACCATGCAGGATGACAGCATTGAAGGTATTTATGATACCTTGAAGCAAACGGCTAAAATTTCGCAAAGTGCAGGTGGTATTGGCTTAAGTATCCATAACATCAGGGCTACAGGAACTTATATTGGTGGTACTAATGGTACCAGTAACGGTATTGTGCCGATGCTGAAAGTGTTTAACGACACGGCGCGTTATGTTGATCAGGGTGGAGGTAAACGTAAAGGTGCCTTTGCTATTTACCTGGAGCCTTGGCATGCTGATGTTTTCAGTTTCTTAGACCTGCGTAAAAACCATGGTAAAGAAGAATTACGTGCACGTGATTTGTTCTATGCCCTATGGATTTGCGATTTGTTTATGCAGCGTGTGGAAGAGAATGGCGAATGGAGTTTGTTCTGCCCTCATGAAGCACCAGGATTAGCAGATTGCTTTGGCGCTGAGTTTGAAGAATTGTATACCCGCTATGAGCGTGAAGGCAAAGCCAGAAAAACCATTAAAGCTCAGGAGTTATGGTTTGCTATCCTTGATTCTCAAATCGAGACCGGAACACCTTATTTATTGTATAAAGATGCTGCCAACAGCAAATCTAACCAGCAAAACCTGGGTACCATTAAAAGTTCCAACCTTTGTACAGAGATTATTGAATATACGGCTAAAGATGAGGTTGCGGTATGTAACTTAGCATCTCTTGCTTTACCAAGATATGTGATCAACGGTGAGTTTGACCACCAGAAATTATACGATGTAACTTACCAGGTAACATTAAACCTGAACAAGATTATCGATCATAACTATTACCCGGTAGAAGAAGCTAAAAACTCTAACATGCGTCACAGACCTGTAGGTTTAGGTGTACAGGGCTTAGCAGATGCTTTTATCTTAATGCGTTTGCCTTTTGAAAGTGATGAAGCGAAAAAGCTCAACACTGAGATTTTCGAAACCATTTACTTTGCAGCCATGACAGCATCAAATGATCTTGCTGTTAAAGAAGGTCCTTATTCTACTTTTCAGGGTTCTCCATTATCTAAAGGACAATTCCAGTTTGATTTATGGAAGGTTACTCCAGACAGCAATCGTTGGGATTGGGAAACTTTACGTGAAAAAGTGGTTAAAAACGGTGTACGTAACTCTTTATTGGTTGCGCCAATGCCAACAGCTTCAACTTCACAAATTTTAGGTAACAACGAATGTTTTGAGCCTTACACTTCTAACATTTACACCAGAAGAGTATTGAGCGGAGAATTTGTTGTAGTCAACAAACATTTGTTGAAAGACTTAGTGGCTTTAGGTTTATGGAATACAGCCATGAAAGACAGAATTATCCTGGCTAACGGCTCTATTCAACATATTGATGAGATTCCTGCAGACATTAAAGAACTGTATAAAACAGTTTGGGAAATTAAAATGCGCAGCATTATTGATATGGCCGCTGATCGTGGTGCCTATATCTGCCAATCGCAATCCCTGAACTTGTTCATCAATGCACCAAACACTTCAAAATTAACTTCTATGCATTTCTATGCCTGGAAGAAAGGTTTAAAAACCGGTATGTATTACCTGCGCACACAAGCTGCATCTCAAGCGGTGAAGTTTACTGTAGAGAACCAGGCCGGCAAAAACATGGAGCCTGTTATTCCGTCGCATATTGAAGAAAGCGCAGAAGAAATTATTGAAGGTCCTGTTTGTTCAATGGAAGAAGGTTGCATTAGCTGTTCAGGTTAATCGCCTCAAAAAGAATATAAAGGAGTAAGATTCGTTTCTTACTCCTTTTTTTATGCCGTATCTTTGCTATTATGGTCAAACACGAAATCATTCCTTGCGACCGTTGCCAAAGCGGCATAGAATGTAAGGCCAATGCTTCCTTAAAATGCCTGTGTAATGCCGTTCAGCTGGATCTCAACGAAATGCAATACATCAGTGAGCTGTATGAGGGATGCCTTTGTGCCCAATGTTTATTGGCCCTGCAGTCGGAATACAAAACCATAAACTTCGCCAATCAGGGCTAAGCAATTTGCATTTACCTCAATGTAAAGCGCAATCTTCACGCAAACAAAAATATTCTCTTAACTTTGCAACCAAATTTTATAGAATGGCTAAAGTACAAGTTGGATTGGTGCAGATGAGCTGTACCGCTAATAAACAAGAAAATTTAGATAAGGCAATCGTTAAAATACGCGAGATTGCTGCACTTGGTGCACAGGTAGTCTGCTTGCAGGAATTGTTTACTTCTCTTTACTTCTGTGATGAAGAAGATTATAACAATTTCCAACTTGCTGAAGCTATTCCTGGTCCTTCTACCGACGTATTGTCGAAGGTTGCTGCCGAATTGAATGTCGTTATTGTCGCTTCTTTATTCGAAAAAAGAGCCGAAGGCTTGTACCATAATACCACAGC
>NZ_JAZQPU010000210.1:0-13622 GCF_045628745.1 Pedobacter sp. | reverse complement strand
TATTATTACCAGAATTACAAAAAACCACAAGGCCTAGCGTACGAAAATGTCTGGTCCATTAGCTATCGAAACACTTTAAAGACCACCAATTCTGATTCTTTAACTACTTTTTATGAAAATATCAGGCTAAATTTAAAAGCACTGCCACAAATTAAAGAGCTGAGCTTCTCCAGTGATAATTATCCTTATTCAACAAGTAGTAATTCAACAGGACTCAACTACGATGGCAAAAGTTTTAATGTAATGAATACCAACGTAGAAGCGGATTTTATGAAGGTGCTGGGTATGAAATTGCTAGAGGGCAGATGGCATACTAAAGAAGACGGAAAGGTAGATAACCGAAATTTGGTCATCAATGCTTCATTAAAAAAGGCGATGTTTGGCGAGGAGCAGCAGGTAGTTGGAAAACTTTTGGATGCCAATGAAAAAAACCAGCGGTTTAAAATAATTGGTGTAGTTGAGGATGTGAAAAACGATGGAGATTTTGAGCCCGCCGAAAGCGGCGTTTACCGAAATATAGATACTGCAGGCTTCAACTGGATTGGAAATATACTCCTAAAAGTGAGTCCTGATGCCGATGCGGCTTTTGAAAGTCGCTTAAGTAAACTGCTGTCACGGATACTGGTCAATTCAAATATAGAAATTAAACACCTGGACGAGATGCGGGTTTTTAAAAATAAAATCACCATTGTGCCTATGATTATTTGTTTAATCATCTCCGGTTTCCTGATCATTAATGTAGCTTTGGGCTTGTTTGGGGTTTTGTGGTACAATATTAGCCAACGCAGAGGTGAGATTGGTTTACGCAGGGCAATAGGTGCAAGCGGCATTTCCGTATCTATGCAGTTAGTGGCAGAATCGCTAATGCTGTCCTCTTTATCTATCCTGGTCGGTGTGTTTTTTGCCATTCAATTTCCATTATTGCATGTATTTGATATGCCGGCAAGTGTGTACCTCCTTGCTATCCTGTGCTCCATCACTTTTATTTATTTACTGGTCATCCTCTGTTCCTTATATCCAGGTCAACAGGCGGCAGCCATCCATCCTGCGGTAGCCTTACATGAAGAATAATTCTTATATTAACTTTTAATTATGATATTGATTGTAGAAGATGATATTGCTGTAAGAACCTCTTTATGTCTGTTGCTGGAAGATTCGGCTCATCAAGTGCTTACGGCCAAAAATGAGGTGGAGGCCATGGCGGCTATCAATAAGCAATTGCCTGACCTGATTATACTAGACCTTAATTTCTCTGCCAGTACAACAGGAAATGAAGGAATGAAATTGTTGACTACCATCCGGCAAATAGATGCTGCAGTGCCAATAATTCTGATAACAGGATGGGCAAATATAGCATTAGCAGTGCAGGGAATGAAATTAGGTGCTAATGATTTCATCAATAAGCCCTGGAACAATGAACATGTCTTGCAAACGGTAATGACCTTGCTCAAGCTTAACATCCCTAAAAAAACACACAGTAGCCGCAAACAACTAGATAAGTTATATCACTTCCAACAAATCATAGCAGAAGATCCTGCCATGCTTAAGATTTTAGAAACTATAGGTCAGGTAGCCTCCACAGATGCCTCTGTGTTGATTTTTGGCGAAAGTGGAACGGGCAAGGAACTCATTGCCGAAGCGATACATGAAAATAGTTTAAGAAAAAACAAGCCTTTTGTAAAAGTTAACCTCGGTGGTATTTCCTCCTCTCTATTTGAGAGTGAAATGTTCGGCCATGTTCGTGGGGCTTTTACAGATGCCCGTTTTGACCGCACCGGTCGCTTTGAAATGGCAAATAAAGGGACTGTCTTTTTAGACGAAATTGGTGAACTGGAGGCGGGGAGCCAGGTTAAATTATTAAGGGTGCTCCAGGATAGAACTTATGAAGTACTGGGGAGCAGCAGAAGTAAAACAGTGGATGTGCGCATTGTTTGTGCAACAAATAAAAACTTACATGAAATGGTGGCTAAGGGTGCTTTTAGAGAAGACCTGCTTTATCGCATTAACCTTATCACCATCCACCTTCCTCCCTTGAGGGAGCGTAGAGGAGATATCCCTTTACTGGTCAATACTTTCATTAAAAACTTCAAAGAAATATATAACCGGCCAAAGCTATCAGTTTCTGCTGCTGCCATGAAATGGTTGCAACAATTGGAACTTCCGGGCAACATCAGGCAATTGAAAAACCTGGTGGAGTGCTCTATTTTAATCAGTAAAAACGAGGAGTTGGGCATTGCTGATTTTAAAGCACAACTGGAAATTTCCCCATCCCGTAAATCTACAGTGCAATTACCTGGCGTAGGCAGTATTACACTTGAAGAAATGGAAAAAGAAATGGTTAAAAAGGCCATGAGCTTCCACCAGCATAAAATTACCAAAGCCGCTGCCTCGTTGGGCATCACTAGAAATGCACTTTACCGAAGGCTGGAGAAACATCAAATTCCTTTTAATGAAACTGAAGAATAAGTATATCATCTTTGTAGTAACCGTTCATTTAATCTGCCTGGTCTTAAGTTTTCTCATATTTGAGCAGCATAAGCTTCTTTTTATCTTGTCTGAGGTGCTGATCATCCTTTCCGTGCTGCTCTCTATAAATTTATACAGGCAATTTATACAACCGCTTGCTTACCTTAAAGAAGGTATTAATGCTATTCAGGATCGCGATTTTAGTGTAAGGTTTCTGCCAACCGGCAGAGGGGAGATGGATGAACTGATACAGGTGTATAACCAAATGATGGATGCCCTGCGGGAAGAAAGAACAAAACAACAGGAACAGCATTTCTTTCTGGAAAAGTTGATTGAAACTTCGCCTACCGGAATTGTAATTTTGGATTTTGACCAGCAGGTAAAACAAATCAATCCTAAAGCGGCGGCGATTATGGATACACATGCTGAGGAGTTTTTAACTCAAATGGCTTCATTGAAGATCGGAGAAGCTAAAACATGGCGGATGGATGGGTTAAAATCTTACAAAGTGCAGAAATCGAATTTTATAGACCGTGGTTTTGCCAGGGTTTTTGTAATGATTGAAGAAGTAACCGCAGAGATCTTTGAAGCAGAAAAAAATGCTTATGGTAAAGTCATAAGGATGATGGCTCATGAGGTTAATAACACTGTTGGACCGGTAAATTCTATCCTTAGCCTGGCATTGGGTACCGATGAGCTGTGGATTTCAGGAAATAAAACATCCTTAAAAAATGCCATTCAGGTAGCCGTGGATAGAAATCAGAACCTTAATCTTTTCATGAGGAACTTTGCCGATCTGGTGAAGCTTACACCAGTGAAAAAATTACCTGTTGATCTTGTGCCCCTGGTACAAACGGTAAGCGATTTTATGCAAATCAAAGCGCGGCAACAAGCGATTGTTTTTGAGTTTGACCTGCCTCATCAACCTTTTCTCATCCGTGCTGATGCCCAGCAAATGGAACAAGTGCTAATTAACATTGTGAAAAATGCGATGGAAGCTATTGGGTCTATGGGGACTATTAAATTTTCTCTTGATGCCATTGCACAAATTTTAACCATAACAGATAGCGGTGAAGGAATACCGACGGCATTAAAAGAGCAGCTCTTTAGTCCTTTTTTTAGCACCAAGAAAGACGGACAGGGAATTGGTTTAATTCTGGTACGAGAGATCCTGCTCCATCATGGGTTTGAATTTTCTTTAAAAACCATCCAACCAGGTCATACTGAATTTATGATTAAATTGAATTAAAGATAAAAACTTTTCCTAAAATTGATTGTTCTCGCCAAAGATCACTTTGTAAAGTTAAATTGAATAAAATGAGCACACTTAAGCAAATAGAAATCACTGAGGATGTAGCCAACAAGAGATTTCATATCACCAGAGAATTTGTTGCTCCTTTAGAAAGGGTATGGAAAGCCTGGACTGATCCAGATTTATTAGACATATGGTGGGCACCAAAACCTTGGAAGGCTGTAACAGAAAAAATGGACTTCCGCGAAGGAGGTTCCTGGTTATATTATATGGAGGGTCCTGAAGGAGAAAAGAATTGGTGCCGCTTTGACATACAGCAGATTGCAGACCTTCAATCGTTTACTGGTACAGTCTATTTTTGTGATGAACAGGGCAAAGAGGACAAAGACATTCCTAAGATGTATTGGGACGATAGATTTTATAAAGATGAAATCGGTACCATGGTCGAAATAAAAATCTCCTTTGATAGCGTTGATGATATGAAAACGATTATGGAAATGAGGTTTAAAGAAGGTTTCACTGCCGCCTGTGAAAACCTTGATGAACTGTTAATGGAATAAGACGAAAAAAGCCTCTGCAAGGAAATTGCAGAGGCTTTTACATATCATCTTTTTGCTTAAAAACGGTAAGATAAAGTAGTCATAAATTGTCTTGGAGGAATAGGGTTAACACTATAGTTCTCATGAACGTAGTAGTTTAACTCATTAGTAAGATTAGCCACTTTAGCCAAAAGGCTTACTTTTTTCCAGTTATACCCTGCTGATAGATCAAAAGTAGTGAAGCCACCAATTGGGATAAGACCTGATGAAGTACCTAATTTATTGGTATTTCTACCACCATTGCGGTCGCCAGTATAGAACACTGAAGCACCTAATTTTAAGCCTTTAACAGTTCCTGAACCAAAAGTGTAAAATAAACTTCCGTTAGCTGTATTTTTCGTTGTTCCTACTAAACGTTCGTCTTCAGTAGTACCGCCAATTACAATAGGAGCACCACTTGCGTTTAATATAGGCTTTCCATCAGCACCAATTAAGGTTGTTTTATCTGTGGTCTTGGTATAACGCATATAGTTATAGCTATAGCCTGCAATGAAGTTTAAGCCTTCTACAATAGTACCAGAGATGTCGATTTCTAAACCATCACTTGCAGATTCTCCTGAAAATTCTTTAATCGTTGCATCTGCATTTGCAACACCCTGAGCATTGAATAAGGCTTGTTGTGCAAATTTATCATTGATAATTTTATACCATGTTACGTTTGCAGATAGCTTTCCATCTAAAAAGTCGTTTTTCACACCCGCTTCATACTGGTCAATAATAGAAGGCGTTAATGGCGCAAGGTAAATGTCTGTACCTGTGTTAGTAGTGAAATTACTAGCATAGCTTACGTAAAAGCTGGTGTTTTTAATAGGCTGATAGATCAAACCAAATTTAGGTGAAAAAGCTTTATCAACTGCTCCTGATGCAGCGCCCTTAGTAGTAGCACCTGTTAATTCGTTTTTAATAGTGGTTGCTGGTGTTTTTTGGTATGACCAGCGGATACCTGCCAACACTTTAAATTGTTCCGTTAATTCTACCATATCCTGTACAAATGCACCCATACGGTAGATTGGAGTGTAGGTATCGGTAATTATGTTCGTTACAGGTATATCAGACCTGGTGTTAAAAGTTGAAGGATCTAATAAATTGATGTTACCATAATTGTAAGCTGTTTTGCCATCTTCATAAGCAAAGCCATTGGCATTTGTATTACTTTGATCAGCATCTACACCCACTAATAAGGTATGCTTGATACCCCCTGTGTTGAAGCTTCCATTTAAATTAAATTGCTCATTATAAGTAAATTCTTTGGTTTT
Source organism: Pedobacter sp. (assembly GCF_045628745.1). GTDB lineage: Bacteria > Bacteroidota > Bacteroidia > Sphingobacteriales > Sphingobacteriaceae > Pedobacter. The sequence goes on along the minus strand of NZ_JAZQPU010000210.1, from coordinate 8,049 downwards.
TGAACGCGTTAAATTACGGGCAACTACACCTGCTGTATCAGCAAAAGGACGTTCTGCAGAAAAGTAATTTCTATTATAAGACTGTAAAGAGGCCGAAGCATTGATCTTCCAGTTGTTGTTTAATTTATGGTTTAAGCTCAGCTGCGTAGTGGCAGTATTGGTTTTATTATATGCCCATGGGGTATTGATAAATACATTTCTAGCCAGTGGCGAAATTTTATTGCCTACCGTACCGATACCAAAGTCTGGCGTAAAGTCACTCTTAAGGTAATCACCTTGTAAGGTTAAATCTGTATTTTCACTAATTTGGTATAATAGGGAAGGGTTGATATACAATCTCTCTGTTTGCACTACATCTCTGTAGCTATCGGCTTTTTCATAAGTGCCAATTACACGGAACGCGATTTTATTGGTAATAGGGCCGTAAATATCTATGGTAGGTTTAATTAAATTGTTACTCCCAGCACGTAGGGAAACTTCGCCACCATACTCGAATTTAGGTTTTTTAGTCACCATATTGACAACAGCACCACCCGTTACACCACCATAAAGCAAGGCAGCACTTCCTTTTAATACTTCCACAGATTCTAATGTGCTGGCTTCCGGCATACCACCAATGGTGGTTCTAACACCATTTTTGAAAACATTGTTTGAACCCAGGCTATATCCCCTGGCATAAAAGTTTTCGCCTACAGAACCACGGTTAGCGCCTAAAGCCACACCGTTAACATTCTTCATTACATCGCTTAATCTGTTAGCTTGCTGATCCTGAATGATTTGAGTGCCTATGATTTGTACAGCCTGTGGAAGGTCTTTTGGTTGAATACCAATTTTACCTAAACTTACTGGTTTTTGATTAGGCGTTTGGTAGCCTTTAATAGCTACCTCATCTAATTGTGAAGAAGAAGTAGAAATAGTGAAGTTTAAAGTGGTTGTTTGTCCTGCTATAACATCTATTTGTTTTTCTTCAGCTAAAAGGCCAATGGCAGATACCTTAATGATGTAACTTCCTGGCTTGATGTTTTTAAAACTATAAGCACCATGATTGTCTGTAACAGTAGTCTTGTTTATGTTTTTGATTCCAACGCCAACGTAACCTGCTGGGCGGCCGTTGCTAGTTCTAACGGAACCTGAAATGTTTCCGTTGCTTTGTGCAAGGGCACTGACATTTATAAATAAAATAAGCAAGAAGGTAAGTGAATAGTAGATTTGTTTCATTTTGGTTATTAAGACTAATTCTAAGTAGCGCAAATATAGAACCTCATTCCTGATTACCAAAATTATTTAGAACTATTTTAAATAAGTCGCAGCTAAAGCCTGTATATAATCGCCAAATCGAAAATTCCAGATTTTGAAAACCAAATTTCCATTTTTAATTATTATTTGATTTTATTAAACATCATTAATTAGACGTTTGGTCGAATGTTATAGACCTTTTATATCTTGTTTGCCTTTTTTCCGTTTACCTATCCTATTGCAGTTTCGTTCTACCCCCTATACTTTCCTTACACTTTCTTAACTGGCAGCTTACCCTTACCTAAATTATAACACTTCTTTTGTAGGGATCTCAACCGTGTTTCTAATCGGTTTTCCGGTAGCAAACCCGGAGCAAACCTGTAGCAGGTACATACTTGTAGGGTTACATAAGTTAGCCTAGCGTAAAGCATGGGTAAGGTATTAATAAAGGGTCTACTTGATTAAGTCTAGTATTTGTCACGATTTCTGTTTAATTGGGATATCGGAAAAAGTCGATATATCTTTGTGCCATGGATCAATTAGAAATCTTTAAAGCTTTATCCAATAAGACTAGGTTATTGATATTACAATGGCTTAAAGAACCAGAAAAACATTTCCCAGAATATGAAGTGCAAAATGAAGCTGGCGTTTGTGTTGGGCAAATTCAAAAGAAAGCTGGTTTAACTCAAAGTACGGTTTCAGAATACCTCTGCATTTTACAACGTGCAGGTTTGGTAGAGGCCACAAGGATAGGACAGTGGACTTATTACAAGCGTAATGATCAAGCTATTCATGCTTTATTGCAGGTAATAGAAAAAGAGCTTTAATAATCATACAGGTTAACAAGAAAATAAAAATTATAAATATGACTACAGATAGTTTATTCAGACCTTTCAGTCTGAAATCATTGAACATCAAAAATAGGATTGTGATGGCACCGATGACACGTGCTTTTTCACCAAATGGAGTACCAACACCAGAAGTTACAGCTTATTATAGAAAACGTGTTGTAGGAGAAGTGGGCCTGATTTTATCTGAAGGTACGGTGATCGACAGGGTTGCTGCTTCTAACGATGCTGCTATTCCCCACTTTTATGGAACGGATGCTTTAAACGGATGGAGTGATGTGATTCAGAATGTTCACCAGGCAGGCGGTCAAATGGGTCCTCAAATCTGGCATATGGGCGTGATGGAAAATCATCCTTCAGGATGGTTACCTCAGGGACCATTTGAAGGTCCATCGGGCTTTGTTACTCCCGACCGTATCAACGGTGTAACCATGACAGAGGCTGATATTGCAGATACCATTGCTGCTTTTGGACGTGCTGCTGCAGATGCTAAAAGATTGGGTTTTGATTGTGTAGAGATTCATGGTGCCCATGGTTACCTGATCGACCAGTTTTTCTGGGATGCGACCAACAAACGCGAGGATCAATATGGTGGCGCAACTTTACCCGAACGTAGTCGTTTTGCCATTGAGGTCATCAAAGAAATCAGGAGACAAGTAGGAGAGGATTTCGCTATCATCATTCGTCTGTCTCAATTTAAACAACAAGACTATAACTTTAAATTGGCAAAGAATCCTGCAGAAATGGAAGCATGGTTGCAGCCGATGGCTGATGCTGGTGCGGACATTTTTCATTGTTCGCAACGCAGGTTCTGGGAACCTGAATTTGAAGGTTCTGATTTAAACTTTGCTGGTTGGGCCAAAAAAGTGAGTGGTAAAGCCACCATCACCGTAGGTTCTGTAGGGTTAACAGGTGAATTTATGGCTGCTTTTGCAGGTGAAAGTTCTGAACCTAGTTCTTTAGATGAATTGTTACGCAGAATGGATAGAGGTGATTTCGACCTTGTTGCCGTAGGCAGACCTTTATTGTCAGATCCTGAATGGGTAAGAAAGATCCGTGAAAACCGTACTTCTGAATTGAAGGGATTTACTAAAGCAGCTTTGGCAGAATTAGTTTAAGCCTTCACCTACTTAGTTATATAAAAAATGAGCCTGATCATCATGATGATACAGGCTTATTTTTTATAGCAATAGTTTGCTTTTCTTTTTATCCGAAAATATTTTAGGCCTGTTGATAAAGGTCTTGAATGATAATTGCCATCAGGTTTTCTGGTTCAGCTATAGGCTTAAAACCATAAGCAGCATATAACTGGTGGGCATCTTTGGTAGCCAGCATGTATCTTCTTAACCCTTGTAAGTCTGGATGAAAAAGCATCAGTGCCATCAGCTTTTTTGAAAGGCCCAATTTACGGTAAGGCTCTTCTACATATACATCTGCCAGATAGCCAAAGGTAGCTCTATCCGTAATCCAACGCGCAAAACCTATTTGTTGCTTGTCTTTGTAAATGCCAAAACACAATGAATTGTCAATAGATTTTTGAACAGTAGCAAACGGAATACCTTGTGCCCAATAAGACTGGGTACTTAAATAATGATGTACCGCCAGGGCATCTATTTTCTGAGTGTCATCAGAGAAGATAAAACCGTCTTCTGCTATTTCCATTTGTTGCTTATTGTTTTTCAGTTGTAATGGAGCTACTCGAAGTTTGCTCCTCGTGGTTACATTATTGCTTTTTGACAGTAATCACCCAACACGGAGTTGAACAACTCCATGAAACAATATGTAGTTTTTTAAGAAAATCAAGTTGCTAAGGAGCAATATTGCTCCTTAGCAACTCATTTAATTTCTCATGTTGATATACTGTAGCGGCTGTCCGAAGTCTTCCTTTCTGCACAAGGTAATAACCGCCTGTAAATCGTCAATATTTTTACTTTGCACCCGCACCTGGTCATCCATCATAGAAGCCTGCACTTTTAAACCACTGGCTTTAATTTTAGCCACAATTTTTTTAGCAGTTTCTTTGTCGATTCCTTCTTTTATAGATATTTCTTTCCTGATCATGTTGCCAGAGGCATATTGCTCCTTGCCAAAATCCAGACTTTTAGCGTCCAGATTTTGCTTGATCATTCGTGAAATGATAGCATCTTGTATGGCTTTTAAACGCATGTCATCTTCTGTAATGATGGTGATGACGTTTGTTTTTTTATCATGTTCTATGGTGCTCTTTGAACTGGTGAAATCATAACGATTTAAAATCTCTTTTTTGGCGTTGTTCATTGCATTGTCAAATGTTTGCGCGTCTACTTTACTTACGATGTCAAAAGTGGGCATGATAATAGCTTTAGTATTGAAAATTGTTAATTTTAGTTTAATAATTGATTATTTTTATTAAAACATTCAATATGAAAACCAATAAGCCAAAAGTGCAAAAAAAAGTTGCTAAAAAGGCAGCAAAAAAAGAATTTGCAAAATCTTTGACAGAAAGATTTCTGGGCCTGATGCACGAATTAGGGGGTGATGCAGAGAAAATAGGTGTCGACATCAAAAAGGTGGGCTTATCTGTGGTAAAGAAGTTATCTGATCACTTTACTGCTGAAAAAGAGGCCAAAAAAACAGCTACCGCAAAAACAAGCAAGAAGATTGAAAAAGTAGTCAAAAAAGCTGTTGTAAAAGCAAAACCCGTTGCACAAAGTGTAAAAGTGGTGCCTATTGTAACAGAAGAAAAAGTGGCCCACGCCATCGCTAAAAAACCTGTAGCCAAAAAAGTGGTCAAAAAACCAACTAGCGTACCTCGAAAAACAACAGCAGAAAAGGACGTTACACCTTAACCTAATATTAACACTTACTTAACATTAGATTCAGCATTTTTGCGCTGACAGGCTTCACCAACTTTATTTTGATACGATTACATGACGAAAAAGAAATTTCCTTTTCTTAACAGAGAACTCAGTTGGCTATATTTTAATGAGCGGGTTTTGCAGGAAGCAGCCGATGAAACAGTACCTCTGATTGAAAGAATTAAATTTCTGTCTATCTTTTCATCTAATCTTGAAGAATTTTATCGGGTGAGAGTGGCTACCATGTCCCGCCTCGCTAATTTAAACGAAAAGTCTAAAGCTTTACTGGGCTTCAGCCCTAAAAAGATCCTTAATGAAATTAAAAATATTGTGGTGCGGCAAGAGCGCAAGTTTGAACAGCTCTTTCAAGCTACGCTGATCAATGAACTTGCCCAGAATCGTATTTTTATTTTAAATGATACACAGTTAAATGTTGCAAGGGGAGAATTTGTAAGGAACCATTTCAGGGACCGTATTTTATCAAACCTTGTTCCTATATTAATTGATCTCGACAAACCTTTTCCAGAACTTAAGGACCGCTATTTGTACTTCCTGGTGAGGCTGTCCAAAAAAGGAACACGCAAGAATGAAAGGTTTGCCCTGATAGAATTGCCTCAGGATTTACCGCGTTTCTTGGTTTTGCCAGAAACAAATGGACTGAAATTTATTATCCTGGCCGAAGATATCATCAAATATTGCATGGATGATATTTTCTATATCTTCGATTATGATGATTTGGATGCCTTTTCTATCCAGGTTACCAGAGATGCAGAACTAGATATCGATAAAAATATAAGCGATAAGTTTATTGAAGAGTTAAAAACCAGCCTTGATAAACGCCGTAAAGGTAAACCCATGCGTCTTTTATACGACACGGAAATGCCTTTCGATATGTTAAGTGTGTTGGTTTCTAAGATAAAAATTGAAGCAGAGAGCTTAATCCCTGGCAATCGTTACCATCGTTTTGGCGATTTTATTCGTTTTCCTAATGTGGGTTCATCAGCACTGGAATATCCACCAACCTTGCCGCTCAAAGTGGCTGGTTTACACCGTACAGAAAGTATCCTGAATAAAATTGCGGAGAAAGATTTTTTAATCAACCTCCCATACCAGAGTTACGACTATATCATTCTTTTTTTAAGAGAGGCGGCAATAGATCCCAAGGTTACAGAAATTAATATTACCCTCTACCGGTTGGCAGAAAATTCGAGGGTCATCAATACGCTCATCAATGCAGCAAAGAATGGCAAAATTGTCAATTGTCTAGTAGAACTCAAAGCGCGTTTTGACGAGCATTCCAATATCTACTGGTCAAACAGACTCGAAGAGGAGGGCGTAAAAGTAAACTATGGCCTCACCGATTATAAGGTGCATTCTAAAATATGCCTTGTCAAAAGAATGGAACGTGGCAGAGCTGTTTACTATGCCAATTTAGCCACCGGAAACTTCAACGAAAAAACAGCCAAGCTATATTGCGACCACAGTATTTTTACCGCTAAAAAAGAAATTACCAGGGAGCTGCTGAAGTTGTTTACCGCCTTGAACAAGAAAACTGTGGCCAAAGGTTTTAAACACCTTATTGTATCTCCTTTAGAGTCTCGGCGGAAGCTTTATTACCTCATCAACCGTGAAATAAGAAACGCTAAAGCCAACAAACCGGCTTACATGGTATTAAAAGTCAACAGCCTTGCTGATGAAGGAATAGTGGGAAAATTATATGAAGCCAGCAATGCCGGGGTTAAAATAAGGTTAATTGTTCGTGGTATCTGTTGCCTGGTGCCCGGAATAAAGGGTTTTAGTGAGAACATTACCGTTGTGAGCATCATTGATAAATACCTGGAGCATGCTCGTGTTTACATCTTTGGCAACAGTGGAAAAGAAGAGATGTTTTTATCGTCCGCTGACCTGATGACCAGAAATATTGACCATAGGGTAGAGGTCGGTTTCCCCATACTGGATCCTGATGTGCGACAGGAAATTAAAGATATCATTGATTTTCAGTTACAAGATAATGTAAAAGCGAGAGATATCAATAAGCTCAACAACAATAAATACCACAAAAACAGGCTTCCTATAAAGGTAAGGGCTCAAGTTCAGACCTATAATTATTTAAAAAATAAACACCAGTAATTAATGTTAAGATACGCAGCTATAGATATAGGATCAAATGCAGTAAGGTTATTAATTGCAGACATTACTCAGAAAGGCAACAAAATTAGTTTTAAGAAAACCACTTTAGTTAGAGTGCCTCTTCGCTTAGGTGATGATGCTTTTCTTGACCAGAAGATTTCTGACAGGAAAATCAATGACCTGCTGAAGACCATGAATGCTTTTAAGAATTTAATGGATGTTTACCAGGTGCAAAAATACCTGGCTTGTGCCACTTCGGCCATGCGGGAAGCCGCCAACGGGCAGGAAATTATTGCCCTTGTGAAAGAAAAGGCTGATCTAGACCTTGAGATTATCCAGGGAAAAAGAGAAGCACATATTATCTATGCCAACCATATTGAAGAAAACCTTGATATCAATAAGAGCTATCTATATATTGACGTTGGTGGTGGTAGTACAGAACTTTCTGTGTTTGTCAATAAAGTGCCCGTTGCTTCTCGTTCTTTTGATATTGGCACCATCCGTATTTTAGATAACCAGGATAAAGACGAAATCTGGGAAGAAATGCGCTTATGGATAAAAGAGGAAACTAAAGAACATAAAAATCTGGCCGGGATTGGTACAGGTGGCAACATCAACAAGCTCTTTAAAATGTCTAACGAAAAGGAGGGCATGCCGTTATCGTATATGAAGCTCAAGTCGATGTATAATGAGCTGAATGGCTATTCTTTAAAAGAACGCATTACTGTGTTGGGGCTCAATTCAGACCGTGCCGATGTAATTGTGCCTGCTGCAGAAATTTTTATCACCATTTTAAAGTGGACCGGGATCAAAGAATTATTTGTACCACGTGTGGGCATGGTAGATGGGATCATCAATTTATTAATTGAGGAGAACCTGGTGGAAGATAAACCTGTGCAAGATACACTCCATGGTGACTAACACATTGGGCTGAATAGTCGTGGTTTTTGGCTCTGGGGTCTGCAGGTTGGGTAATTTTTACGACGACCTGCGGAAGC
>NZ_JAZQPU010000209.1:0-2094 GCF_045628745.1 Pedobacter sp. | reverse complement strand
TATTCAGGAACAAAGTATTCCTGTACTGTTAGAGGGCGTTAATGATTTTGTTGGTTTGGCCCAAACAGGTACAGGAAAAACAGCCGCATTTGGCTTGCCGCTGTTAGAATTGATAGACTTTAAAAGCAATAAGCCTCAGGCGTTGATTTTATGCCCTACGAGAGAGCTTTGCCTACAGATTACGAGCGACATCAAGAATTTCTCAAAAAACATCTCAGGTGCTAATGTTGTTGCCGTTTACGGTGGTGCAAACATCATGCAGCAATTACGTGAGATCAGAATCGGTGTACAGATAGTTGTTGCTACACCAGGTCGTATGTTAGACATTATTGGCCGTAAAGCTATAGATTTCTCAAATGTGAAATATGTAGTTTTAGACGAGGCTGATGAAATGTTAAACATGGGCTTCCAGGAAGACATTAACGATATTTTGTCTACTACACCAGATGATAAAAAAACTTGGTTATTCTCTGCAACTATGCCTCCTGAGGTTAGAAGAATAGCTAAAAACTACATGGACAACCCTATTGAGTTGACTATGGGTACTAAAAATGCAGGTAACGTTAATATTGAACACGAATATTACATTGTTAAAGCAAGAGATAAATATGCAGCACTTAAACGTATTGTAGATTTTAACCCTGAAATTTTTGCCGTTGTATTTTGTAAAACCAAAATGGATACGCAAGATGTAGCAGAACATTTAATCAAAGATGGTTACAATGCTGATGCTTTACATGGTGACCTTTCTCAACAACAACGTGATAAAGTAATGCAACGTTTCCGCGACAGACACATGCAATTATTAATTGCTACTGATGTTGCTGCACGTGGTATTGACGTAAACAACGTTACGCACGTTATCAATTACTCTTTACCTGATGAAATTGAAAGTTATACCCACCGTAGTGGCCGTACTGGTCGTGCAGGTAAAACAGGTATTTCAATCTGTATCATCAACGCTAAAGAAACTGGTAAAATCCGTCAGATTGAAAGAATCATTGGTAAACAGTTTACAAAAGCTGAATTGCCTACAGGTTTTGATGTTTGTGAAAAACAATGGTTCTCTTTAGTTCATAAGGTAAACAATGTTGAAGTTAACGAAGCACAAATCGAACAATACATCCCTAGGATTATGGACGAGTTTGCTGAATTATCTAAAGAAGAAGTAATCAAACGTTTTGCATCTTTAGAGTTTAACCGCTTTTTAGAATACTACAAAAATGCGCCTGATCTTAATGCTTCTGCAGATGATCGTAGCGAACGTGGTGAGCGTGGTGAACGTGGCGAACGCGGATCTAGAAATAGTGAAGGTTACACTCGTTTGTTTATCAACTTAGGTTCGGTAGATGAATTTACCAGAGGTGATTTATTATCTTTCGTATGTAACAACGGTAAAATCAGCGGTAAAAGCGTTGGTAAAATTGACCTTAAAGGTGTTTATTCATTCTTCGAAGTGGAAGACGCTAGTGTTGATGCTTTATTCAGCAACTTCAAAGAGGTTCAGTTTAACAACCGTGGCGTAAGGATTGAGAAATCTGGCGATGCTCCTGAAAGCAGCAGACGTGAAGGTGGAAGCGACAGAAAACGTAGTTTTGGTGGCGGTGGTGAAAGAAGAAGCTATAGCGGTGGTGGAAACCGTCGTGAAGGTGGAAGCGGAAGCGGTGCTGGCAGACGTGAAGGTGGCAACAGTGGTGGTGGATTCAAGGACTTCTCTGGTAGAAGTCGTGAGGACAGAGGCACTAGTGGCGCTGGAAGACGTGAAGGTGGAAATAGTGGTGGTGGCGATAGAAGACGCAGGGCTTAATTAACACCCAACCTTAATATAAAGTACTGGTTACGATCACCACCCATAAGCCTACTGGAACCTGAGGTCTTGCAGGTGTGCCATTTCCAGTGCTGGTTTGAATGTCCACAGTTATAGATCCTTCTCTTGCAGAGTAGCTATACGACTGACCGTCAAATACAAAGGGTAATTGTCTGTATTCGTTGATGCCATTGTCTGGATAGATATACACCATTAACCCATCATTAGTGAAGGTCTCCGCATTAAGTTCTGGCAGGCTAATGGTTGTAGTTAGCCTGGTTCCGCCT
>NZ_JAZQPU010000208.1:0-5873 GCF_045628745.1 Pedobacter sp. | reverse complement strand
ATCTTAACAGATAGTGTAGAGCTTGACAAGCAGCTGGAGGGCATGTTTAGCGATAGTAAAGAGCCTATAAAAAGAGCTGTAAATGGCAGAAAGCTCTTACAACTTTTAAGACAGCCAAACGCCAGGTTATTTTGTTCACTGGTACAGAAATCAGGTAAAAAGTCTGAAGACAATATTGAAGATTTTATTAAAGAATTGGAAACAAACCCAATTTCTAATGAAGTGGAGCTATATGTGCTGATAGATGATTGTCATAAAACTCAAAATGGAAAGCTTTACCTCACCATGAAAACGATGTTACAGAAAGCTGTTTTTCTTGGTTTTACAGGAACTCCACTGCTCAAGAAAGATAAAAAGGTTACTATGGAAATATTCGGCGACTATATACATACTTTTCTAAGGGAAGGTAGTGAAGAGGAGCTCTTCTCCATGCTGAATAATCAACAGAAAAAATCGACTATTTCTGCATAACTTTAAGAATAGTTTAATATGCTCATTGAAGAAAAGGTATGCTAATGAAATTAGATTCTGCCGGAGAAAACTTTATCCTTCAGGAAGAAGGAATGGTTTTACATCCTTATCAGGACAGTGCCGGAATTGCTACTATTGGCGTTGGCTGTACTTATTATGAAGATGGAACTCTGGTTACGCTCCAGGATGAGCCTATTACGGAAGAACGTGCATTACAGCTCTTCCGTAATTTAGTAAAAACCTATGAACTGGCCGTTGGAAAGGCTATTCATGTGCCTCTCACACAAAATCAGTTCAATGCGTTGGTATCTTTGTGTTTTAACATCGGGATAGCCGCTTTTAAGCAGTCTACGCTCGTTATTAAAATCAATACCGAGGCGTCAATTGCAGAAATTGAAACCTGGTTTTTAGTGTGGAATAAGGTAGGAGTGGCTCCTATACTACTTGACAGAAGAAAGCGGGAGTTTCAGCTATTCTGTACTCCCTGATGTTGTCTTTACAAGGCTTCCATATCGGCAGCTGTTTCTTCTACTTTTTTCTTCAACTCATCTTTATAGGCCTGCATTTTTTGAGCAAGTTCTACATCTGCAGTAGCTAAAATCTGTGCGGCTAACAAACCTGCATTTTTAGCAGCGTTAAGTGCAACAGTGGCCACAGGAATGCCATTTGGCATTTGCAATATAGAAAGGATAGAATCCCAGCCATCAATAGAGTTAGAAGATTTTACCGGTACGCCAATAACAGGAAGAATAGAAATTGAAGCTACCATACCAGGTAAATGTGCAGCACCACCAGCGCCAGCAATAATAACTTTTATACCTCTGCCAGCTGCTTCTTTAGCATAGGTAAACATTCTTTCGGGTGTACGGTGCGCAGAAACTACTGTCATCTCAAAAGAAATTCCAAAATCTTTTAAAATATCTGCTGCATCCTGCATGATGTGCAAATCAGATTTGCTACCCATAATTATCCCTACCTTTGCACTCATTCTCTATGTTTTTATGTTTTAAAATTCTTAATTATATTAGCTTTTTAAGCAGTGTTGCCTTATGAAATTACTGTCAGGGCCTGTTTAATGTAATTGGCTTTTTCTATCGCACTTTCTCTGTTTTGATCTACCACGGTTACATGGCCCATTTTGCGGAAAGGTTTTGTATATTTCTTTCCATAAAGGTGAACATAAACCCCATCCAGTGCCATAATTTTTTCTAATCCTTTATATTTGGCAACGCCTTCATATCCTTTTTCACCCAGGAGGTTAATCATCACAGAATTAGTTATACAGCGAGTGTCACCAAGAGGAAGGTTGTAGATGGCACGTAAATGTTGACCAAACTGTGATACGTAATTGCCTTCAATTGTTTGGTGTCCACTGTTATGTGGTCGTGGGGCCAACTCATTAACCAGAATTTCGCCATCTTTAGAAACAAACATTTCTACTGCCAGAAGGCCCGTTATATTTAAAGCTGCGGCTATATTTTTTGCAATTACTTCTGCTCTTTCTTGTATTTGCTGTGGATAGGTAGAAGGACTGATTAAAAACTCTACCAGATTAGCTTCTGGATTAAATTCCATTTCCACCATAGGGAAGGTTCTTACATCACCATTAGCGTTACGAGAGACGATAACGGCTACTTCCTTTTCAAAATTCACTAATTTCTCAATCAGACATGGGCCTTCAAAAGCATCATCAAGGTCTCTTAAGGTTTCAATTTTCATCACACCTTTACCATCATAGCCATCTTTGCGCTGCTTCAAAATGTATGGAAGTGCAAAACCGCAGTTCTTCATTTCCTCTACACCGTTTACGAGTACAAATGGAGAAGTCGGGATATCATTTTCTTTGAAAAATTGTTTCTGAACGCCTTTATCCTGAATTAAACGGATAACTCTGGACTGAGGAAACACCAATTTTCCTTCTTTTTCTAACTGTTCCAGGGCTTCAATATTTACCTTTTCAATTTCTATGGTAATCACATCTGCTTTTTTGCCGAAATTATAGACAGTGTCGTAATCTGTAATAGAGCCGCATTCAAAATAATTAGAAATGAACTTGCAGGGTGCGTTAATATCTGGATCTAAAACAAGGGTGGTAACATTGTAATTAATGGCCTCCTGAATGAGCATTCGCCCTAATTGGCCTCCACCGAGTATGCCTAATTTTAAATCACTTATTTGTTTTGCCATATCAATATGAAAAAGTTATGCTTATTTTGCACAAAAATAACAATATAAACGGATTGATGGAAGCTGATGCTATAATTATTGGGGCTGGTGCATGTGGATTAATGTGCGCTGTTCAGGCGGGATTTTTGGGGAAGAAAGTAATTGTACTGGAAAAAGGTAGTCAGCCAGGAGCTAAGATCCTGATTTCTGGGGGCGGACGATGTAACTACACCAATCTTTTTGCCAGTGATGAACAGTTTATTTCTCAAAATAAACATTTTTTGAAATCTTCTTTTACACAATGGACGGTAGAAGATACTATCAACTTTTTTGAAACCTATGGCATAACAGGGAAGGAAAAGACCTTAGGTCAGCTTTTTCCCGATGGCAAAAACGCTAGGGATGTAGTACAGGTATTCACAGATTTGTGCCGTGACATGGAACAGGAAATCCGCTGTGATGCTAATGTAACTGATATTACAACTATTGATGGCGGCTACGAGGTGAGCTATGAAAAAAATGGTAAACTGAAGCAGCTAAAGGCTCCTAAACTAGTTATTGCAACAGGCGGTTTGCCGATTCCTAAAATGGGAGCCACAGATTTTGCCTTACGTTTCGCACGGAAACAGGGTTTGAATATTGTAGAGACTGCACCTGCACTCGTACCTTTAACCATTACCGGTAAAGATGAAGCCTGGTATGCACAACTTTCTGGCAATGCGGTCTTCTGTAAAGTGAGCAATGAGGAAATTTCTTTTGAGGAGAATCTGCTTTTTACCCACTGGGGATTAAGTGGTCCATCGGTTTTACAGATATCTTCTTACTGGAGACCTGGAGAAAGTATTAATATAGACTTATTACCAAATCAAAATATAACATCACTTATTGAACAGGAGCGAAACAGCAATGGGAAAACCTTATTGTCTACCTTGTTCAATCGTTATTATACTCGTAAGTTTACTGATGCCATGACTAAGTTTCTGCCTGTGGAAAAGCCTGTTGCGGCTCTAACAAAGGCAGAAATGGAGTTAATTCATGATACTATTCACCTGTTTAAGGTTAAACCTGCCGGCGACAAAGGCTATGATAAAGCCGAAGTAATGCGTGGTGGTATTGATACCAACGAACTTTCGTCGAAAACTTTAGAATGTAAAAAGTTACCGGGGGTTTATTTCGGCGGTGAATGTGTGGATGTTACCGGTTGGTTAGGTGGTTACAATTTTCAATGGGCGTGGGCAAGTGGTTTTGTCATTGCACAGCACATTTAAATTGACCTCTTAATTGCCAAAAATAGTAGCAAAAACTAACCTGCAATCTTTACCGATTTCTAAAGGCAGACCATCTTTTAAGTGAAGTTGCGTTTGACCGTCTGGAGAATTGTAGTAACGGAAGTAGTTAGAGATATGATCTGTTTCGCCTGTGAAGGGGTGAGTTCTTTCACTGAACCACCTGATATACTTTTCATTAAGGATGATAAGTTGTTCTTCGAATTGTTTTTTGAGTAGGGTAATTCCTTCTTGTGTGTGTATTGTAATAGTTGACATAAGTTGCAAGTTAAGTAAAATTATTATAAATAAATGATTTACAGTAATTTATGACGCTTGTGTGTTTTGCAAGGTTATAAAGAATTTTAATCAACCTAATAACACTGAGAAGAAGGATAAGTTTGATTAAAAATTTACTTATTAATGAATAAAATTACTCTTGTTCTAATAGCGCAATAATTATTCATTTAAAAAATCTCACCCCTGTTCATGATCCCCTGATTTGGATTATATCTGCTAATAAACTGCTGAAATTTGTGTAGCATTAACTGTATTTTGTACCTCTTGCAATAGGGTTCTTTGTGTTAATTTGGATTACCTTAATTGTGAAATGAGAATCCACAAATAGCCGAATCAACGATGAGCAATGCCAAATCAAGATCATAACAGAAACCAGTCCAATCAATATGATAAGATCATTAAGGAAAATCTAGAGGTTACGCTACCGGTAATTATCAAAGATATGCTTGGTCTGGAAATTCAGTCGAGTGAGGAACTGCCCGATGATGTACAACATACTAAAGAAAGAAAACCAGATGCACTGAAAAAAGTGACTGACAGGGCAGGGAATACTTTTGTGTTACAAGTGGAATTTCAGGTAGAGGATGAGAGAGAAATGGTTTACCGCATGGCTGAGTACTATATCATGCTGATGCGGAGGTATAAATTGCCTATTAAACAATTTGTTGTTTTTTTAAAGGATGTGCATCCTGTGATGCCAACCTTCTTAACAACTGACCATTTTAACTATGATTTTAAGCTGATCAGGATAGCGGAAGCGAACTATAAATTATTTCTAAAGTCCGACAATCCTGAAGTAAAGATGTTAGGAATATTAGCTAACTTTAATGAAGAAGACAGTTACAACGTTGTAAAGTCGATCATTGAAAGCATACAATTTGCAACCAAAGGTGACTTTGCAGAGAGCAGGTATTTTAAACAACTGCGTATTTTACTGCAGTTGCGTAACAGTGTTGAACAACAATTTGAAAAAGCTATGGAAACAGTAACAAAATTTTTCAAGGAGGAGAATGACTTTTTATATCGCAAGGGCGAAGAAAAAGGCAGGGAAGAAGGCAGGGAAGAAGGTATAGAAGAAAAGAGTCTTAAAGTAGTAGAAAACCTGATTTTAGAATTAGGGTCTTCTGATGAGCAGGCCGCGCGCATTGCTGATGTAACCGTGGATTTTGTTCAAAAAATACGTGCCGAATTAAACGGAGATAAGGCCAAAAACCAGGAATGATCGAAGAAGTAATAAAAAAAGAAAATTACAAGTCGGGCACTTATATTTGCTGCAATTAAATTGTGAAGGTCGAATTACCCCATCTTAGACAGTTATTGTCCAAGGAACCTCAACAATTTGCAAATCAAACGACAAAATCTATGAATAACAAATTACGTGACCTACTTAATGGTTTAAAAGCCAATCAAATTACCTTCAACCAAGTTATTGAACACATAGAGAGTGATTACAAACACCAACCAACTGCATTTAAAAATGGTGATGTGAGTAATGATGCCACACAAAATCAAGGGAGCGCCAAAGTATTTGCTTTCGCTCAAATAAATAACCTGAGCAAAGAGGATACACTTTATCTATTTGCTGAACATTACCAGTCGGTATTGGCTCATCCAGATGCTACAGATCATCAAAACATAAGACAATTTATAGCCAATGGCTGGTCGGGCATC
>NZ_JAZQPU010000207.1:0-16484 GCF_045628745.1 Pedobacter sp. | reverse complement strand
AGATTTTTAGATGCCCAACATCAGGCAAAATTAACCGAGATTAGCCTAAAAGAAATCAGCGGCACTTTGAATATTCAATAAGATGATTAAATTTAGCAAATGATATTAGTAGCAGATAGTGGTTCTTCAAAGACCGACTGGATGGGGTATCACCCTGATGCACCTATTCGGTTTAATACTCAAGGTATTAACCCATATTTTCTAAATGCCCAGGAAATATTTAAGCTTTTTTCGAAGAAGAAAGACCTTGGATTTAACCCTGATGACGTTAAAGAAATTTATTTTTTTGGCGCCGGTTGCTCCACTCCTGATAAACATGAAGTGATTACCAACGGGCTATCTTTATTTTTCACCAAAGCTTTTATCTGCGTTGAGCATGACCTTTTAGGCTCAGCTTATGCTACCTGTGGTGATAAAGAAGGTTTGACCTGTATTTTAGGAACGGGTTCTAATATTTCTTATTATGATGGTACCACCGTACATAAAAGCAAACATGGCTTAGGTTATGTTTTGGGCGATGAAGGCTCTGGAACGCAGTTCGGAAAAAGGTTGATCACCAGTTACCTTTATGGCCATATGCCTAAAGATTTGGCCGTACTTTTTGCCAAAGAATATGATGTGGAGAAGGAAACTGTGATTGCCAATGTCTACCAAAATCCATACCCTAACACCTACCTTGCTTCTCTTAGCAAATTTATGACTAACCATACCAGTCACCCTTTTATCATTAAACTGATACAAGATGTTTTCCAGGACTTTGTGGACACAAATATCAAGGATTACGCGAATTACAAAAATATGGATTGCCATTTTGTAGGCTCTATTGCCTATTATTATAGAAATATACTTACTGAAGTTTGTAAGGCTAATGGCGTTAAAGTGGGCAACATTATACAGAAACCCATTGAAGGCATTTATAATTATATCCTCAAAAAAGAAGGCATCCCGGCTTAGGGATGCCTTTTTGCTGTTATTTCATTTTCTTAATAGA
Organism: Pedobacter sp.; assembly: GCF_045628745.1. GTDB lineage: Bacteria > Bacteroidota > Bacteroidia > Sphingobacteriales > Sphingobacteriaceae > Pedobacter. The sequence goes on along the minus strand of NZ_JAZQPU010000207.1, from coordinate 15,493 downwards.
TTTCATGCCATAGAGGATCCCTGCGGCCATTAAAAGATACATGCCCCCATCTATAGGGACGGGTTCATCGGGATCACCTCCCGGGGTTCCGGGGCCATTGGCAAATACAGGGAGCGTAATTAGGATAAGGAGCACAAGGAATAGTTTCATCTGCAGGTTGATTAAAGATCGGTTAAAGCATATAATGGTGGTTGATTAGAGATCATCACTGTTTAATTATTTTCAAGGTTTTGCTTTTTAATGGCTGTTTAGCCTCCTTCCATAACAGCAGGTACATCCCCGGAATCATGTTTGCTGTACTCAACTCCAGGATGTCATTGTGCTGGACGTTAGTAAACTGTTTGCGCCAAACTACGTTTCCATACAAATCGGTGATCGCTAGTTCTACAGCCGCAGCAGCGTTGTTTTTAACATCTAGAGAAAGCTTATCCCTAAAGGGATTGGGATAGGCTAATAATGCCCCTTCTGCTACTTTAACAGGTTGCAGCTTATTTACCTTTTGTAAGCGCATTACAAAACGAGGGTTACTGCTGCTATCTGACAATAGGGAATCCATGGTAAAAGAATAAACTAATGGTGAGGTTTGAAGTACAACTTTTTTATCCAGTAATTGATCAATTAAAGTGAGCTCATATCCAGCGCTTTTAAAATCAGCAGCGCTTAAAGTGAGTTTGTATAAACCAGCTGCATAACCTTTAACAGACAGCGGCAAGTCAATGTGCTCATCAGGATAAGCCATTTCTTCGATTGCCATTTTTACTGTATTTGAATGAAGGGCAGAGATGCTTACATAACCTTCACTTATTTTAGGAGCATCACGGTCGTTGAGCTTATTTTCTCCGTTGGTATTAAAAACAAATAGCACACTGTCAGCAAAAACACTTCTGCTGAGCGCTATACTGAGGCGACTTTGCTGTGCCTGTGCATCAGCGATGTTGAATACAAAACTTAACAGTAGGATTAGTAAAATGGTGGCTTTCATTTATAAAATATATTTGCTGTTTTCACTGAACCGTACGGAGCCGTTGGTGGATCCAGAATTTACCCTGATAAAGAAACCTGTACCGGGCATAATTAACGTGTCCTCCTCAAGGATGGGTTTGTAATCGCCATTAATAGGGTCATATAACCAGAGATAAGGGCCAATATTTACTTTCTCGAGGTTTTTCCATTTAATGGGGGCTGCATAAGGGTTGCCCAGCAGGTTGAAGCCATCGCCCTCCCCACCAGTATCCTTATTATACACATTGACGACAAGATCACCCGTAAACAATTGACCTGTATAAGTTAACACATAAGGTGCCGCATTGGCAAAGGGAGGCTGCTGCACCTGGGTTTTAAAGGCGTCGGGCAGGTTTCGGTTACCACGGGAATAAAGAAAGAAGCCTCTCCCCACAGGAATCTGGCTTTGCATATTGGCAATAGGAATGTATTTCTGTGCTAAGGTACCTGTTAGAGCTTGATCGTGCGTGTAAATGGTGGCGCCATTGTTTGGAGAGTCATCAAACCCGTTCTGCTGTCCCCCTTTGCCAGTAACAAAAACAGTGTTTTGAAGCGAAAGAAGATTATACTTTGAGGCTTCTGCTATTCCAGTTTGGTATACCGGTGAACTTTCCAGTCGCCAGCCACGCCCGGTAGCAGGTGAAGGAAAAGAGCCCGGCACATAGATTTGCACCTGTACATTTCCTGTGATGCTGGCTTGATTTGAAACGGGATGCACTACTGCCGTCTTCCCATTGATGTATTGCATGTTTAACTGACCATTTGCATCTAAATGACCACTGATCAGCTTCAAAGAGTTCTCGATGAACATGGGTGCAGCAAGCCTGACGGAAGCAGCTGCAGCAGGCCTGTTGAATTCTAAGAATGCGACAGTGGTTGTACCACTGCCAATATATTTAGTCGTTATTTGATTACCTGAGAAAATGATTTTAGCTGCGGGCTCCGTAAGTTTAATCTGCCCGTTGTTGATTACATTTCCATCCAGTCTTAAAATCATTTCTGTGGAGGCTATAGAAGATAAAATAGCAGCCGTAGGTTGAAGTTCGATGCTTTCAATAATTTGAAGGTTATTGGTCAGGTTAATTTTTGAACCTGCTTCCATTAAAAGTTTGTTAATGATGATGGGTGTTGAGAGTTCAAGTGTAGCGCCTGCTTTGATGAGGATGTTTTTATTGTTTGTAGGTGGAACACCTACTGGATTCCAATTTGTTGCTACGGACCATCTGTTGTTATTTTGGCTCCCTTGAAAAATATAGAATGAAGGTTCTAGACTTGAATTTACTGCCTCCTGACCAACTGTGATGAAAGCTTTAGGATCACTTTGGTTGATATAATGGATGTTCATCCATGCTGGCAATTTACTTAACAATGTAATCCTTAATTCATCAATCAGCCCATTAAAATACTGGTCATTATTCTTGCTAGCCCCAATCGTAATTTGCCCAAAAATAGTTGGTAATACATTTGGAGGAAAGGGTGCTTCGCTTTGACCATTTAGTAACATAGTAAGGGAGTTACTATTTACCGAAAGGCTAACATGGTACCATTGTCCGATGTTTAATGTTGTTCGGCCTATTATTGGTAAGATAGTTCCTACCCTTCTTATTTGTAAAAATAGCTTATTCTCGGCATTGATTGATAACTGAAGTCCTCCAACTGCGATGCTGTCATTGGAAAAAATCATTTGATTTATCCCTAGTTTATTTAATTTTATCCAGGCAGACACATTTAGTTCAGGCTTTCCAGTTGAACCTAGATTAAGCTGATCGTTAATTCCATTGAAACTTTTAGCCATCCCTATTTTACCGTCCTTGACTTCCGAAAAATGCCTTACCGAGAAAAAGTCCTTCTGCCACATACTTTCATTAGTGGAACTTAAGGGGTTGTGTAATGTAGTACTGCCATAATATAAATAGATAACGGTGGGCTGTTCAGAACTTTCTTTTGCGATTAAACGTGGTATAAGCACCCAGCAACTCAACTTACCAGAGACAGGATCATAATTATCTAGTTGAAATTTTAAAGGTGTTATGGGGAGGATCGAACCAGCAAAGGAAATATCAAGACCCTGAGGATGCGTAACTTTATTATCAAATGCATCTTCCAGATGAATAAGGTCTATATCTTCCAGTTGGATCAACACACAAAAATCTGTATAATGAGGAACCGCGGCATTCTCCGCATTAATAAGTGGCTTGTTAATAGTAATAATCCTTCTATACCTAAACCCGGCCATCCATTGTGCAGAAGCATCGATACCAGTAAACAACAGTACAAAAAGCACGGTATACCGGAGTATTCCTAGAAATTTCAACATGAGAGCGATTAATAAATCAGTAAAAAATACAAATCAAGTGTAGAACAATATTAATTAAATAAAAAATTAATTAATAAAATTTACAAGATGGCAGCATTTGCCAATTTTAAGTCATAACACGGCCGTATCAAAGAGATTCACATAAATAGAGTGTAAATTTGATTTATTAGCCGAATTTATGAAGAAACAACTTAACTCCATTCCCTATTCCGTATTGGATTTAGCGACCGTTATTGAAGGCAAAACACCAGCCGATACTTTTAAAACAAGTTTAGATTTAGCAAGGCATGTTGAAGAATGGGGCTATACCCGTTATTGGCTTGCAGAACACCATAACATGGCCAGTGTAGCGAGTTCAGCCACTGCGGTTGTGATTGGATATATTGCCGGGGGAACAACGAAATTAAGGGTTGGTTCTGGTGGAATTATGCTCCCTAACCACTCTCCATTAATTATTGCAGAACAATTTGGCACCCTTGCCTCTTTGTATCCCGACCGGATAGATCTGGGTTTAGGAAGAGCACCGGGCACTGATCAACTGACCGCAATGGCCATTCGTGGCGAACAAAGAATGATTGCGGCGCAGAATTTCCCTCAGGATGTTTTAAAACTACAGGCTTATCTTTCTCTTGATAACCAGAGAAGCAGTGTTAGGGCTATTCCTGGTGAAGGACTGGATATTCCTATCTGGATTTTAGGGTCAAGCACCGATAGCGCACGTTTAGCGGCAGCCTTAGGACTTCCATATGCCTTTGCCAGTCATTTTGCACCTGCACAATTTCTGACGGCCATCAATATCTACAGACAGAATTTTAAACCATCTGAACATTTGGCTGCCCCTTATGTATTAGCCTGTGTAAATGTGGTTGCTGCCGATACTGATGCTGAAGCACAAAAAACAGCGACCTCCCTTTATCGCTTATTTAAGGGCATTATTACCGGAAAACGCGAATTGCTGCAAGCCCCGGTTAATAGCATGGCCGAAATACTGAATGAGTATGAAGAAGAACAAGTGAATCAAATGCTTTCCTGTACTTTTGTAGGCAGTAAAGAAACCGTGGCGCAAGACCTTCAGGAATTTTTAGATCAAACGCAGGTAGATGAAATTATGGCTACCTCACATATCTTTGATCACCAGGCCAGGTTACGCTCTTATGAGCTTTTAGCCGATATCTTTAAACAAGAAAATTAAATTAGTTTTGCAGGCATGATCAAAGAAGAACATATAAAAATGGTTGCGGAAACCCTTTTGCCAACCTTTATACCCAAGGATGCTGCAGAAACAGAGCTTTCCTTTCATTTTACCCTTCCACCTAACGAAAGTTTTAAAGTATACTATACTAAAAACAAGCAGGCAAAGTGGGATTTTCAAAAGTACGAAACTGTACAGAATTAGGCATTTGGCGCTTTATCAGCAATATTGCTGATAACAGCGTCTAATTCTTTTGCCGAGGTGGTTAAATAATCCAGCATGATTTGATAATCTTCATCTGGCTGATCCACTTTAATCAAATCTACCAGGGCGAGAATCCGGGCCAGTGGTGCGCGGACCATGTGCGATTGTATCCAGGCAATTTCTTTAAATCTTTTGTTCTGGTCTTCAATAGCCTTCAGGTACTCTTTTCTTTTGGTCACGTCTTCCATGGCACTGATGATTCTTTCGGGCTTACCCTGCTCATCAAAAAGCATGAAATAACGGTCAAAAACATAACGGTAACTTCCATCGCCACATTTAAAGCGATATTCATCCTGCCAGCGGGAAATCTTATTCAGCCGCTGTTCTTCCATTTTATCCAAAACACGCTGCCGGTCCTCCGGGTGAATATTCATATACCACCACTCACTGGTGGTTCTATTGTCAACGATATCCTTGTGCCCAAACACCCCTTTAATGCCGCGGTTCCAAACAATCTGCTCATCACCAAGGGTATAATCCCAAATGGTATCACTGGTGGCTTTAGAAACAATATTAAACCTCTCAATACTTTCCTGGATGCGCTTTTCCCGCTGAACGGTTTCCGTAAAGTCTGTTACCAGAAATAAAGCCGTCTGTTTATTTTGAAACTCCAGGAAATTACTTTGCAGGTGAACATACACCAGGGTACCATCTTTTTTCTTATGGGTACCAATTTCTTTGTTAAGCACACTCAACACTCTGTCCTCCTGAAAGTCAGCAATCTTCATCTGTAGAAAATCTATCCTGTCATAGCCATAAAAATGAACGGCAGCAGGATTGACTTCTAAAATAGCTTGCGTATGGATGTCAGAAACCCACATCGGTATTGGTGAAAGCTTAAAGAAATCAATTGACGAGGTTGACATATTTGCTACAATGAATTAGGGTTATAAAAAACAACCCTTTCTTTTTGCAAAGAAAGGGTTGAATATTTATGTAATATTAGCAATTATTTTGCTTGTTCAGCTAATTTTAATGCATTATAAGTATTTACTATTCCACCAGTAACACATAAATCAGCAAAAGGGATAGATTTCTCTTCTTCACCCACTTTAACAGTAACATCATGGTTAACTTTTACCACAGAAGCAAGGATAATATCTTTCACTTTTTGTGCAGAAAGTTTTGGGTAATACGAGCGGATTAAGGCAGCAAGACCAGCCACAACTGGTGAAGCCATGCTTGTACCATCAAACTTAGCATATTTTGAACCTGGGATTGATGAATTGATTTTAACACCTGGTGCAAAAACATCTACCGTCGTTTTACCATAGTTAGAGAAGCTGGCTTTCAAAGTAGCATCATCAGTAGATCCAGAAGCACCTACAACAATGTAAGCACCGGCAGCACCACCACCTTCATACCTACGGTCAGGATAGCTTTTTTCAACTTCTAAATTTTTGTTGTCATTACCTGCAGCTTGTACAATTAAAACATCTTTAGACATGGCATATTTAACAGCTTCATCAACTACTTTTTTATCCCATGAATATGCTTTACCAAAGCTCATGTTTAATACTTTAGCACCATTATCAACAGCATAACGGATAGCATTAGCCACATCTTTATCGCGCTCATCACCATCAGGTACGGCTCTAACGCCCATGATCAACACATTGTCTGCAACACCTTGAACGCCAAGATTGTTACTTCTGTTGGCACCAACAATACCGGCAACATGCGTACCATGGCTAGCATCAGGACCTAAAATATCATTATTACCATAATTACGTTCTCTGCTGTCAGCATAATTATCACCTACCAATTCAGGTCTAGGATCAAATTCCATATTCAGGTTATAATTAACTTTGCCACTGTAATATTCTAAACCTTTAACAATTTGTCCGTCATAAAACTCCTTGAAGGTATTATCCTGCAGTTGTGAAACCATCATTTTTTTCACACGGCCTTCCATTTCATTCTCAGGCTTAAAGCTTTCAAAGTCTGCAGCAGTAGGTTCTTCTTTACCAATTTTTTTCACTACAGCATCAATAACAGCTTTAAATCCCTGGATATTAATCAGGCCACTTTTAGATTCTGCAAGTTCCTCTTCATATGCAGCACGCATTTTTTGATAAGCCTGAAAAGCAGGAAGATCAGCAGCAGCAACAGCAGTTTGATCAACATTACCAAATTTCGCTTCGTCTCTTCTTAAAATTCTGGTCAGCTCTAAAGCTTCATGGCTGATAGAACCTTTAGCAGAACCAAGGTAGTTCCAGCCTCTTATATCATCTATGTAGCCATTTTTATCGTCGTCTTTACCATTACCTGCAACTTCTTTGGCATTGCTCCACATTACAGATTTAAGGTCTTCGTGGTCATAATCTACACCACTATCAAGGATACCTACAATTACAGTTTTTGCTTTTTTGCCTTTTAATAATTCCTTATAAGCTTTTTCAGTACTGATACCGAAAACAGAATCTGTTTTAAGGTCTAGGTTTTGCCAGTTTGCTTTTTGTGCGAAGGAGAAAAATGGCAATGCGGCTAAAAATGCCACTGCAAGAGATTTCTTTGATAAGATATCAAAATTCATTTTATTCATAATTTTTAAAAGCTTTTTTATATTATAATAGTTTAGTTTCAAGTGGAGATTCGTTTTCGCGGGCAATCACATCCGCTATAGAAGTATGAGAAAGGATCCTCAAGGTAGCATCCCTCACATCAAGAAAGGTCTTGCGGATACCGCACGTTACCTCATCATGGCACTCATCACATTTGCGATAAAATTTGATACTTGCACAGGGCACCATCGCAATGGGTCCATCAGTTATCCTTAAGATATCTACCAGGTAAATATCTTTAGCATCCTTGTTCAGGCTATAGCCACCACCAGCACCTTTTTTACTGTATAAGTACCCGGCATTTCGAAGATCCAGCAAAATTTGTTCTAAAAATTTCCTGGGTATCATTTCCTGCTCGGCAAGTCTGACAATCTGCATCGGCGGATTGTTAATATTCTTTCCCAACGCCACCAATGCCTTTATAGCATACTTTGTTTTCTTTGACAACATATTGTAACAAAGCTAACAAAGATTTACCGATTATAACAACGCAACTATTTGAGAAAACTATTGATATCTTCTTCAGAAGCGCTATCATGTAAGTCATCTCCATTTTTAACTTTAGCCAAAGCGGCTGAAAATTTTATTTCAAATGCTTCTGCGGCATCCTTGTAGTGTTGGGTTTTTTCTGTCATCAAAGGATCTGTAGAATTAGACAAAGACTCAATTTTAGACTGCAAATAGTTTTTATAGTTCACACAAGCCTGATCTGCAAGCGATTGAAGGATTTCTTTATATATCATGGCATTAAAAATTAGCATTCGTTAGCATAACCATCCAAGGCTTAAAATTGTTCTTTTTGTTTTATATAGGGAGAAGTATACTGGAGTTGAATAAAATTTTCATTAAATTGATGTCAGTTAAATGTTACAATTCGGCACATTAACTCCAACCATGAAATTCATCTTAAAGGGACTGTTTTTTTTGCTTTTCACCAGCAGCCTGGCACAAGCACAGCTTGTGCAAAACCCTATTGGCAAAATAAATGAAATGGCAGACGTGCCCCAGCCACTGGAAATTATTGACTGGAAGCGAATGGCGCTGAATTTTGACAGTACCGTCTATAATTTCAACAGCAAAGGAAAGTACTGGCCATTGGTGTGGATGGACAGCACCGGTAAAAATTTCAAGCAGCCTGTGGTGGGTGTGTATACCGCAATTGGTGATGTGAGGCAGGGGCCTTTAAATAACAAGGGCATGTTTCATGAGGCCCTCACCAATATGGGGGCTGTTTTGGGCGCCACCCTGGTAGGGATCGACAAGCGCCGCTCCAGTGGCATCAATTACGTGGCCATGTTAAAAAACTATTTTAACAGAGAAACAGGCTGGGATATCATGATGAACAATACCTCACCTGAGGTAGCACTTTTAGGCGGTGGTTATGGTCGCGACTGGTGGTATGATGTGTATCCTAACGTTTTATTTTACGCTATTTACGAACAATACCCTAATGAACCCGGCTTCAGGGAGATTGCCAAAGCTATTGCTGAAAAGTTCTATAAGGCTGATTCTATTTTGAAAGGCAATTACAACTATTCTTACTTTGATTATGGAAAAATGAAACCCATGACCAATAAAATATGTGTGCAGGCAGATGCTGCCGCAGGTCATGCTTATGTGCTCTATGCCGCTTATCTTAAATTTAAGGAACCGCGTTACCTCAATGGGGCGTTCAATGCCATGAAAGCTTTGGATAGTCAACCTTTTAACCCTACTTATGAATTGTTGATGCCCTTTGGTGCTTATGTGGCCGCCCGGCTAAATGCCGAACAGGGTACGAATTTTGACGTTAAAAAATTACTGGACTGGACTTTTAGTGGCACCGCTGTTTGCCGTAAAGGCTGGGGTGTATTAGCAGGCAACTGGAACGGCATAGATATTTCTGGCACAGTAGGCAGCACTGCAGACCATGGGGGTTACAGCTTTTTGATGAATACTTTCGATGCCGCCTGGCCCCTGGTTCCTTTAGTGAAATATGAACCAGAATATGCCAATGCCATCGGTAAATGGATGCTGCATGCCGTAAATGCATCACGCTTCTTTTATCCGCAATATATGCCCGCAGCACACCAGACCATCCCTCACCTCGCCGATCTTACCAAAGGGGTCATTGCCTATGAAGGCATCGCCAAAACTTCTACCTATCAAAACCAATACACTGCTCTGCAGGCACCCGTGGCACAGGGCGATGGCCCAAAATGGGTACCCGGAAAAAATCCGGAGGTGTCGCAATTCAGCGTTTATGGCAGCGCCCATGTAGGGATCTTTGGTGCTTTAGTGGAAGAAACGGATGTTGCCGGCATCTTAAGGCTGGACCTTAATGCCACAGATTTCTATGGCGATAAAACCTTTCCCACTTATCTATATTATAACCCCTACCGTACTGAGCAAACGATTACGGTAAACGTACCGGAAAACCAAAAAACCGATGTCTTTAACTTGCTTACCCATGAGTTTGTTGCCAAAGAGAGAATTGCTGCTTTTACCATGGTCATGCCGCCAATGCAGTCGGCCGTGTTAATTTGCATTCCTACACCGGGGGTAACCTCGGGCTTTCAAAAAGCATCTTTGGAAATGTGGAGGAAGTAATTGCAGTAATGGTTCTTCTGATGCCGCAAACTTAAAAGCCACCTTTGAGCTCCAATAAATGATTCTATATCCACGACTAAGGTTTTGTGAAGCCACAAGCTAAGCTAGGGAAGCATGAAAATTTGTATAAAAATAAACAATGGGCAAATGTTGATTCTAACAACATTTGCCCATTTTACATACTGACTGTTTAGTAGTATAATAAAAATACAGCTAATCTTGTCATATTTAAGGTTTCAAAATCTTGTAAGTTTTACTTGCCGTAAAAGTTTTCCCATACAAATCAGTTGCTTTAACCTCTATAGTATGCTCCCCTGGGGCTAACTTATAAGGTACTGCCACTTTCCATAAATGCTTGCTTTCTGCAGCTTCAGAGGGTCTTCTGCCCGACAATAACGTTGCTGTGTGATCCCATTTATGCAGCACATCTAAATAAGCAGGATCATTACCAGGGATGTAAGTCATCTTTTTCCAATCACCGTTATCTACGCGGAAAACCACTTTATCACCTGCAGCACCCATAAAAAAGTTTGCATAGATAGCAGCAGATGTTTTCTTGTTGTATTCAATCACCTTAGGTGCTGAGATTTCAATTTGATAAGACTTTTCTCTGCCAGCCACTTTATAGGCCACATCGTATTGATTACCTTTAAAGGAAATAAAGGCATAACCTTTAGGTGTACCATCGCTCATGGTAGAAATAGGAACACCCTGTTCATTCATTTCTCCAGAATACCAGTTGCCCGATGTTGTACCTACATTATAGTGGTGATGCGCTTTCTCCTGTTTCCAGCCATCTTTTTTAGTAAAGAAAATCTGTTTTTGGTTGTGTGTATGTGCCGAAAGCGAGAGCGTATGAGGGAAATCTGCTAAGAGGTCAAACAGTGCGGTACGGTCTGCTTCTCTAAAACCTTCATTTTGCCCTGCTTGGCCAAAGGGAATGTGAAAAGCAAGCACAATCAACTTGTCTTTAGGCACAAACTTCAGGTCGTTTTTAACAAACTCCAGCTGGTCTTTTCTAAAACCGCCCCAGTATGATTTTCCACCCCTTGGATCAGGATATAAAATATCATCCAAAATAATAAAGTGTACATTGCCATAGTTAAAAGCAAAATTGGTAGGACCGAAATGTGCTTCAAAAGACTCATCAGAAAGCTGATCATCAGTTACGTCAAAATTAAGGTCGTGGTTACCAATTAAATTATACCATGGAATACCTATCTTTTGAACAGCTTTGATATAAGAATTGAAAAGATCAGGATTATTGCCTACCAAATCTCCCATGCTCAAACCAAAAGCGACTGCTTTGATTCCTGCAACTTCTTTGACCACACCTTTTTCAAAATAAGCCACTTCATCTAAATTATAGGGCTGCGGATCGCCAAAGATCAAGGCCGTAAAGTTCTGCTCTTCTTTTACAGGGCTGAGTAAAAAGTCGATGGAAGCAGGCAATTTTCCTGTAGGTGCCACCCCTTTATATTTTAACGCTGGAGAACCCTGTGGTTTATAATTATAGAAAAACTGAGGCAGGTTATTTTCATCAACCCCTACCTGGTATTGAGCAGGCTTAATGACCGAGATGATCTGGTCATCACTAAGAGGCAATTCATAATAGCCTTTTTCATTGGTCAACACCACCTCCGAGCCATTGGTAACGGCCACACTGGCTATTCCTTTTTCAGACTTATCATGCTTTTTATTGGCATTTACATCGGCATAGATATAACCCTTTGCTTTTTGTTGCGCTTGCAATCCGCCCAACGTTAACAGTAAACCAGCAGCAACTAAATAAATTCTTTTCATGTACATTATTTTTCCGCGAAGTTAAGTTAGCCATATTTTTTTAATGTTAACGGAAGTTTAATTACGCAACCGATCTCTTTAAAAGGGAATAAAACTTCTTTCAAAAATCGGTGATTTACTTAAACGACGGTTAAGTGATGGCTTGGTGACAGCTTGCTATGAGAGCGCATCCAATCAACGATGAGTCCACACTCAGTCCACCCTTTGTTCGGCATAACGTGGACTCACCGTGGACTCATGGTGGACTCACCGTGGACTCACTCATAGCCGGCAAGCAATTGTAGGCCACTACAGGCCTACCGGAAACGATTTACCCCCCCGTATTTTACCAATTAATAACTACTTTGAATAGGAGTTTATCTTTATTTTTACAGTTGCAACCAGACTAAATATGATAAGAAAAACTTTTGCATTGCTTTTGTTCATCAGCAACTTCACCTTCGCACAATCTGTGCCTCATGAATGGGGAAATCCTTTGTTGGTAGAAGTCAATAAAGAAAAACCCCATGTGCCCTTTGTTTTCTATAAAGACATCAAGGCCTTGAAAGCAGATCTGCCGGAAAATTCTCCTTATTATCAATCGCTGAACGGCACCTGGAAATTTACCTATACCGATAAGCATGAGCAAAGGATTAAGAACTTCTATGCACCTGCGCTGGATGATTCTAAATGGAATAACATCGCCGTGCCTTCCAACTGGGAGATCCAGGGTTTCGGCATTCCTATTTACACTAATATAACCTATCCTCATCCAAAAAACCCACCTTTTATAGGTCCGGATAACCCGGTAGGTACTTACAGACGCAACTTTACCGTGCCTCAAAACTGGGATGGTAATGAAGTGATTTTACACTTCGGTTCTGTGGCGGGCTGTGGCTTTGTGTATGTAAACGGTGAGAAAGTGGGCATGACCAAGGTGGCAAAATCTGCCGCAGAGTTTAACATCACCAAATACTTAAAAAAAGGAAATAACTTGCTTGCCATTCAGGTTTTCCGCTGGCATGACGGCAGTTACCTTGAAGACCAGGATTTCTGGCGTTTAAGCGGACTGGAAAGAGATGTTTTTCTTTATGCCTTGCCAAAAACTACGGTGTGGGATTATTTTTTGAAAGCAGATTTAGACAAGAGCTATACCAATGGTATTTTTAGTGCTGCTATAGACCTCAGACAGTTTAAAGGCAACAGCAATAAATCGGGCACGTTAGCGGTAAAAGTTTTAGATAAGGCAGGAAAAACGGTCTATACTGCAGAACAGAAATTTAACCTTAATGCTGATACTTTAAGTACCCTGAACTTTAGCGGAACGGTTAAAAATCCTTTAAAATGGAGTGCGGAGCAGCCTAATTTATACGACTGTGTAATCACTTTTACCAGTGGCGGACAAACATTATACACTGGAACCAAAATTGGTTTTAGAAAAGTAGAGATCAAAGATGCACAGCTGTTGGTAAACGGCATGCCAATTATGGTGAAAGGGGTTAACAGACATGAGCATGATGATGTGGAAGGCCATGTGCCTCGGCGGGAAATCATGATGAAAGACATCAGGCTGATGAAGGCTTTCAATATCAATGCTGTGCGAACCAGTCATTATCCAAATGACCCATTGTGGTATAAATTATGTGATCAGTATGGCCTTTACCTCGTAGATGAGGCTAACATTGAAACCCATGGTATGGGTGCCGAATTACAAGGTAGGTTTGATCAGTCAAAACACCCTGCTTATTTGCCAGAATGGGCCCCAGCACATACTGACAGGATCAAAAGATTAGTAGAAACCGATAAAAATCACCCTTCAGTGATCATCTGGTCGCTGGGCAATGAGTGCGGTAACGGTCCTGTGTTTCACGATATGTATAAGTGGATCAAACAACGCGACAATACCAGGATGGTGCAGTTTGAACAAGCGGGCGAGGATGTCAATACAGATATTGTTGCCCCCATGTATCCGGGCATCAACAGCATGAAAAGCTATGCCGCAGCCAAAAAAGAACGCCCTTATATCATGTGCGAATATGCACATGCGATGGGCAATAGCAACGGTAACTTTAAGGAATACTGGGATATCATTAACTCATCAAAACACATGCAGGGTGGTTTTATATGGGATTGGGTTGACCAGGGATTAAAAACTAAGGATGATAATGGCAAAACTTTCTGGGCTTATGGTGGTGATTTAGGTGGCTTTTACTGGCAAAATGATGAGAATGGTGTGGCCGATGGATTGCTAAGTTCTGACCGTACCCCAGACCCGGGCCTTTATGAAGTGAAAAAGGTTTACCAAAACATCGATTTTACTCCTATAAACATTGCACAGGGAAAAATACAGGTAGAAAACAAATTCGACTTTACCAACCTAGACAAGTTTAATTTTACCTGGGAGCTGTTCAAAAACGGCGTGAGCGTTAAACAGGGGAAATTTGCCATGCAATTGGCACCACATCAGAAAAAAGCAGTTAGCCTACCTTTGCCAACTGTAAAAGCTGCTGCAGGTGAAGAATTGATGCTTACCGTCCGTGCTTTTACCAAAGATTCTACAGAAGTTTTGCCGGCTTTAGCTGAAGTGGCCTATGAGCAGTTTTTGCACTCAGGCAATTTCTTTGCAAAGCAAATTATAGCGGCTAAAAATGACTTGAATGTAAAACAAGATGCGAATTACCTGACTTTTACGGCAGGAGACATTTCGGGAGAATTTGACCTCAGATCAGGTAAGTTAAACAAGTATTCAAAAAATGGGAAATCCTTTATATGGAAATTTCCTGAGCCTTATTTCTGGCGTGCACCAACAGATAATGATTTCGGTAATCATATGCCGAGCAACATGGGTATTTGGCGCAATGCACATGATAACAGGGAGGTTAAAAAAGTTACCGTAGGTAAGCAGGATGCTGAAGGGCTCACCATTACCGTAGCGATGGAACTTAGTGGCATTGCTGTTCCTTATACTATTACTTATGTAATTCTACCAGATGCTGCCGTAAAAGTTACCGCAGCGATGGACATGTACAACAGGAACCTTCCTGAGCTGCCACGTTTTGGCATGAGGATGAACCTGCAGGGCAGGTATGGCAATTTCAGGTATTATGGCCGTGGCCCCTGGGAAAATTATAGCGACAGAAATACAGCATCACTAATTGGCATCTATAAAGACGATTATAAGAACCAGTTTTACAGCGGTTACATCCGTCCTCAGGAAAGTGGAAATAAAACTGATGTGCGTTGGTTAGAACTAACTAACGACCAGGGAAATGGCCTTTTAATTGAAGGTTTGCAGCCTTTGAGTGTAAGTGCACTGGATGTAAGCACAGAAGACCTTGACCCGGGGATGAACAAAAAACAACAACACATGACTGATATCCGTAGAAGAGATGAGGTGTTCCTCAACATTGACCTCAAACAAAGAGGTGTTGGCGGTGACGACAGCTGGGGAAGGAAACCACACCAGGAATATTTGCTGACTGATAAAAAGTTTGTATACAGCTACATCATGAAACTTCTTTAATGAGAACACTACTTATAAAAATTACCTGTATGTTATTACTGACTGCCTTTGCAGTCAGTAACATTTACGGACAGAAAGTTAAAAAAGAGAAGGCAAACCTCAAAAATGACCGGGAAATTTGGCTTGCTGAGATGGATAAAATGTGTAGGCCGGTGTTGTATAACCTGGCCAAAGACAGCCTGAAAATCAGGATGCCGAAGGTGACTTCGGTCCATGTTGACAATAAAGAACATCGCATAAAAGTGCAGTATGTTGAGGTA
>NZ_JAZQPU010000206.1:0-11783 GCF_045628745.1 Pedobacter sp. | reverse complement strand
CATGGAAATGTATTGCACAATGGATGGCAAGGAAATGAAAACCATGGAAATTAAGTATGCCAGGCAACAATAAATAAACATTATACCTCAGCAGAGACTGTATCATTTTCAGATATGGATATGCCCCAAAAAAGCAACTCACTTTTGGGGCATTTTTCATGGAATTAACTCCCGAAAATAGCTGTAAAAATATTTAAGTTTTAATGATGTATATGTAACTTATAATTAATATACACCTTATAGTTTCCATATCGTTCAGAGGGCGTTGGTAGGGCCTTCGTAGGGCCTTTCCATATCGATTGATAGCTGAAGGCCCTGCCAATGCCCTTTCAATACTTACTAACCGATTAGGTAAATATTACATGTCGTTAAGGTGCCTTAAACAAAAAGATCCCGTACCATTCATCATGATACAGGATCTGGCCCTTCTCCTGTGAAAGCAACATTGGCCGCCATATTTAGGTTTGAACTTACAATTTAGCTAATTCTTTAAACAGTGCTTTTTGCTTGTCGTTTAGTTTTTTAGGGATCTCCACCTGGAAGGTAATATAGAGGTTTCCAAACTCTCCATCTTTTTTGTAAACAGGGAAACCTTTACCCTTTAAACGCACCTTCGTGCCATTTTGTGTACCCGGTTCCACCTTAAGCTTTACTTTACCAGCAAGCGTATCAATCGTTGTTTCTCCGCCAAGTACAGCAGTATATAGGTCTAGCGAAACTGTTGCATAAAGGTCGTCATTCACTCTTTTATACAGCGGATCATCCTCAATAGAAATGGTCAAAAACAGATCCCCATTAGGGCCACCCTGCATGCCCTGTCCCCCTTGACCTTTGATTTTAATCACTTGCTCGTGGGCAATCCCCGCAGGGATGGTGATCCTGATTTGTCTGCCCTCTACCGTCAACGTTTGCTTATGGGTGGTATAAGCTTCGCGAAGAGAAAGCTGCAATGTAGCCTGAAAATCCTGCCCTTTAAACTTGGAGGCCGTTCGTTGGGAGCGCCCACCCGTATTCCTGCCGAATAAAGACTCAAAGAAATCTGAGAAACCCCCATTGGCGAAATCGCTGCCGCTAAATGCACCTTCAAAAGGGTTGCCTCCACTGCCACCAGCATGCTGTCTGGATCTTGAGGATTTCGCCTTTTCGAATTCCTCAGCATGACTCCAATTTTCGCCGTAATCATCGTATTTCTTGCGTTTCGCCGGGTCGCTCAATACTTCGTTAGCCTCATTGATTTCCTGAAATCGCTTTTGGGCTTCTTTATCGTCGGCATTCACATCGGGATGATATTTTCTGGCCAGCTTGCGGTAAGCTTTTTTGATGTCATCAGCAGATGCCGATTTATCAATTCCAAGGAGTTTGTAATAGTCTATAAACGCCATAATCTGTTGATATCTAACAAATTTAACTAATTGCCTTTTATAAACACCATAAAAAGACGTGGTATTTTAATTTACTGCTGCGGTCTTAACCCCTGGAAAAGTTTAGGAAACCAGAATTTTGGTTAAGCTACATTTGATCAATATATATGGAGGAATATAACAGGCAATTTTGAGTGTGATAACAATGTTTTTGCTCCTAACTTTTCACCTTATCACGTTGCCTTAATAACGATTCTTTAAGGCGCAAAAAAGCCGGTTCATAGAAAAATGAACCGGCTTAAATTTATGTTTTAGCGCAAACTAAAGGTTGGTGATCAGTGTTGCAGCGATAGGTACTTCGGTATCGTTAGCCGGGGAAATTACACCACGTAGCAATAGGGTATAGTATTTTCCTGCAACCAGTGTCACATCATTTAGTGTGGCAACAACCTCATTGGTGCCTTGTTTTTTGATATTGAAACTGTATTTTTTAGCTTCAATAGCCACAAAATCACTTACTGACTTGTAGCTTTGGTTGCTCACTACATTCGTTGTTGCTTCTACTGCATTAACGACTAAATCCACAGCTGGCGCATCTGGCGATAGGTTAGCCAGGCGGATAGTTGCTTTATCAGAACCAGCAGCCATGTTATCCGTTACCCTCATTAAATCAAGGTTGCCGGCACGGCCAATCAGGTAATAAGAATAAGTGGTGCTTCCTGTTAAAGCGATACTTTTAGTCAATAAACTTTCAGTACTGCTGGCCGTTGTAAATTTCAAATCGTAAGTGCCTTCCAGAAGCTGTGTATAAGCAAGCGTACCGCCCAATGGAATTGCAGCAGTATTCATTTTACTGTTATTTAAGTAAAGGTTATACGTGGCTACAGTAGGCGAAGCATTGACAACCGTGATATAGCTGGTGCTTGCAGATACCGAGTCATCGCTGGTTTTGCAAGCGCTGTAAAATAAAACCGTCAATAAGCCTAATGATAAGACCAGCACGCGGCTAAATTTGTTAAAGTTGAGTTGAGTATAGTTTTTGATCATAGCTAATTGATTAAGATACTGCAAATATTGAATTTATTATCTTTAATAGTTGTTAAAAAACGTTAATAGAACTTAATTGTTACCGAATAGGGGCACACTTTATTGTTCCCGGGCATGGTTCATAAAAAAAGTCTTGCTGATGACTACAATAGTATAATTGCCATTTGCTGTAATCAGCTGGTAGGCAAAGTCATTACCTAACATAGAAGTGATGGTTTGTCCTTCTACCACTTGTGGTTCCGTATTAGAGACTTTTTTAGCCTCAATTTCCTTCATGAGCAAAAGGTAGCTGTCTTCATCAGGTGCCTGAAAATAAACCCTGTTCACTGCCGTTCTTTCGGTGTGAAGCCTCAGCCAGGCCTGTGCTTTTGTAGGATCGGTTTTGAGGGTTTTGAAAGAAAAAGTACGGTAAAAATCATTTTCTGCAGCACCAGTAAGGGCAGCATCAAGTTTCCAGCCCTTGCTGACCAGCGAGTCGCTTACATGGGTAGCAGTTTGGTTGATACAGTTTTCCAGGTCTTTCAATTGCTGCACCTGTGCACTGCCAACCAGGGTTGCCATGCAAAAGATCAACATCAACACGTATTTTAGCCTCATTAATCAAAGGTAAAAAAAAAACGCATGACCAAAGGCCATGCGTTCATAAAAGCTTTTAAGTGGTAAAAATTATGCCTGAAGATCTTGCATCACCGTGTGAATTTTAGCCGTCAGCTGGTCGTTCACTTCCTGGTATTGCGCTTTATCAGCTAAAGGCGCATTTACACTGCAGTAGAACTTTATTTTTGGCTCTGTACCAGAAGGACGTGCAGAAACAATACTTCCATCAGCGGTAATGAACTGTAATACATCAGATTTAGGCAGGTCCAGTTGAGATACTTTCCCTGTGTTTAAATCCGTTTCAATGCCCAATTCATAATCTTTCAAGGTCGTTACTTTCGAGCCTCCTAAGGTTGCAGGCGGGGTTTTTCTAAACTGCTCCATCATGGCTTTGATTTCTTCAGCACCAGTTTTGCCTTTTTTAGTCAGCGATACCAGTTCTTCTTTATACAAACCATATTCAACGAACATTTCAATCAAGGCATTGTATAAGCTTGTGCCTTTGTCTTTATAGTAAGCTGTCATTTCAGCAATAAAAGCACAGGAGATGACAGCATCTTTATCTCTTACCAACTCACCAATAGAGTAGCCATAACTTTCTTCACCACCTACGATGAAGGTTTTTTTGCCCTGCAGTTCAGTAATCAGTTTACCAATCCATTTAAAGCCCGTTAGGGTGCTGTAGCAAGTTACATTTTTGGCTTTTGCAATCGCTTCAATCAAATTGGTGGTTACAATGGTTTTCACCACATACTGGTTGCCATCAAGTTTACCTTTTTCTTCCCATGCCGTTAACAGGTAATGAATCAATAAACTACCGGTCTGGTTACCATTTAAAAGTACAAACTCACCTTCGTTATTTTTAACGGCAATACCCACACGATCGGCGTCAGGATCTGTAGCCATCACCAAATCAGCGTCAATTTCCTTTGCTTTTTGAAGCGCCAGGGTCATGGCTTCTTTTTCCTCTGGGTTAGGGTAAACTACGGTAGGGAAATTACCATCAGGGGTACTTTGTTCTTCCACCAGGGTTAAATTGTTGAAGCCAAATTGCGCCAGGGCTTTCGGTACCAGGGTAATTCCTGTACCATGGATAGGGGAGTAAACAATTTTAAGGTCTTTCTGACGGGCAATTGCTTCCGGGGAAACCGAGAGCTCCGTAATTTTATCAAGGTAAATCTGGTCAAACGCTTCGTCGATCAGTTTAATATTTTCTTCTACACGGTCAAATTTCACCTCATCAATACTGCGGATGTTGGCAACTTCATTCATCACCTCTGTATCGTCAGGGGAAGTAAATTGTCCGCCGTCCCATCCATAAGCTTTGTAACCGTTATATTCTTTAGGGTTGTGAGATGCGGTAAGCATTACGCCGCTGCGGCAACCTAATTGTCTGATAGCAAATGAAAGCTCTGGTGTAGGGCGTAATCCCTGGAAGAAATAAACCACGATGCCGTTAGCAGAGAAAACATCTGCCGTAATTTTAGCGAAATAGTCTGAGTTATTACGACTGTCATGTGCAATAGCCACTTTAACCACCTTGCCAGGATATTTTTTATTCAGGTAATTGCTCAAGCCCTGCGTAGCTGTACCGATAGTGTACTTATTGATCCTGTTAGATCCAGCACCCATTATTCCCCTTAGGCCACCTGTTCCGAATTCAAGATCCCTGTAAAAAGCATCGGTCAGCTCAGTATAAGCTTCTGCGTTGACCAATTGCTGGATCTCATTTTTGGTATCCTGGTCATAATTGCCATTTAACCACTGGTTGATTGTTTCTAAAGTTGAAGGTTCTAACTGCATATAAGTTTTATTGTCGATTTCCAAATATAATTCTGTTTAAATCCCTATATCTCGCATGGTTTTGTTATTTTCACGCCCTGAAGGATCTGGTTACACACAAAAATATAAATAATACCTTTAGAAATGGTTATAAATCCATCAATCGCATTCATTAAACGACGAAAAATTATATAAAAATTGAAACCATCAGCAGAAAGCGATTATACAAGATCCTTCTGGCGATCATTACATAACCATTAAAATTAAACCTGTATAAAAATGAAAGTATTAAAGTTTGGAGGAACTTCCGTAGGAAGCCCTGAGCGGATGACAAAATTGTTGGATATCATCAATCCAGCAGAGGAACAAATTGTAGTGTTATCGGCCGTGTCCGGAACCACCAATAGTTTAGTGGAAATCTCCGTCAAACTTTTAAAGGAGGACAAGGAAACGGCGTTAACCTTAATTAACGCCCTCCACCAACAATATAATGCCTTTGTTGCAGAACTTTTGCCTGAAGGAGATTTTAGGGAACAAGGACAGGAAGTTGTGGACTACCATTTAAACTTCATCGCTTCATTGGCTAATGACCTGTTTACACCTATAGAAGAAAAAGTAGTGCTTGCACAGGGCGAATTATTGTCGACCACACTTTACCATATTTATTTAAAGTCTATCAATGTGCCGTCGGTATTATTACCTGCACTTGATTTTATGAAGATAGATGAAGATAATGAGCCTGATATTCCTTTTATCAGCAGTCATTTACAGCCTTTATTGGAGAAACATAAAGGTACTAACCTCTTTATTACCCAAGGATTTATTTGTCGCAATAGCTTCGGAGAAGTAGACAACCTGAGAAGAGGGGGCAGTGATTATACAGCTTCTTTAATTGGGGCGGCGATTTTAGCAGAAGAAGTTCAAATCTGGACGGATATTGACGGCATGCACAACAATGACCCTAGAATTGTAAAAGGTACAAAGCCTATTTCACAGTTGTCATTTGATGAAGCTGCGGAACTTGCTTATTTCGGTGCTAAAATTCTGCACCCGCAATCGGTATTTCCTGCACAGAAATATAAAATCCCTGTGCGTTTACTGAATACCATGGAGCCAAAAGCGATGGGTACTTTAATTTCCGCAGAAAGCGAAAAAGGAAAGATCAAATCTATTGCTGCCAAAGATGGCATCACGGCCATCAAGATCCATTCCAGCAGAATGCTCCTGGCTTATGGTTTCTTGAGAAAGGTATTTGAGATCTTTGAAAGGTATAAAACGCCGATTGACATGATCACCACTTCTGAGGTTGCCGTTTCTTTGACGATTGACTATACCGATAACCTGGATAAAATTGTAGAAGAGCTACATGCCTTTGGGTCTGTTGAAATAGACAGAGACCAAAGTATTGTTTGTGTGGTAGGTGATTTCAGCGCTGAGAAACATGGCTTTGCAGCCAGGGTTTTAGATGCCATGAAACATATCCCTATCCGCATGATCTCTTATGGTGGTAGTGCTTACAACATCTCTATACTGATCAATACCAAAGATAAAGTGGAAGGCTTAAGAAGCTTGCACAACCGTATATTTGAATAATTAATAGCCTGTTTATCTCTTTTTGAAATAGACAAATATGGCTATCGCGATAAATACGAGTACGATAAAGAAGCGACTTCTTCTGTCGTACTCCTTTTTGCTGATCTTTCCGCGACGTACATCCATGTAGTTGCCGGCAAATATCAGCATTAACCCAAGTAGAACTAATACTATAAGAATTTTAAACATGTTTTCTAACCAAGATATCACCCGCTTTGCTAACCTGGAAACGCCCTTCTATTACTACGATCTTGCCTTATTGCAAAATACGTTAGCGGCATGTGCTTCCGCTGCAAAGGTGTATAATTTTCATGTTCATTACGCCATGAAAGCCAACTTTAATGATCAAGTGCTGCAGAAAATTAAATCTACAGGTTTTGGTGCCGACTGTGTAAGCGGTGGTGAAGTAAAAAAAGCCATTGAAGTAGGTTTTGACAACTCAAAAGTTGTCTTTGCTGGTGTCGGCAAGGCTGATAAAGAAATTAATGATGCCCTGGATAACGATATTTTCTGCTTCAACGTAGAGTCTATCCAGGAATTGGTGGTTATAGACGAGCTGGCGGCAAAGAAAGGCAAAAAAGCCAAAGTAGCCATCAGGATCAATCCTAATGTGGACGCACATACACACCACAACATCACCACAGGTTTAGATGAGAATAAGTTTGGCATCAACTCCTGGGACCTCAGCGACTGTGCGGAGACTTTAAAAAAGTGTGCTGCGCTGGAATTCATCGGCATACATTTTCATATCGGTTCTCAAATCACCAATCTTGATGTGTATAAAAACCTTTGTGTACGCGTGAATGAGTTTGCTACCTGGTTTGAGGAACGTGGCTTTATGATTAAAGTGCTCAACGTAGGTGGTGGCCTCGGCATCGACTACCATCATCCTGAGCAGCAAATCCCTGATTTCCCTGCTTACTTCGCTATCTTCAATGAGTTTTTAGTGGTTCGCACTAACCAGGAGGTACACTTTGAGCTAGGCAGAGCTTTAGTGGGTCAGTGTTCTTCATTGATCAGCAAAGTGCTGTATGTAAAGAATGGCAAGAAAAAGAACTTTATTATTTTGGATGCAGGCATGACGGAGTTAATGCGTCCGGCATTGTACCAGGCTTATCATAAAATTGAGAATATCAGTAAAGGTGAGCTTGCACAGGTTGTGAATTATGATGTGGTAGGACCGATATGTGAGAGCACAGACTGTTTTGGCAAAGAGGTAGAATTGGCGGAGACGGAACGGGGTGACTTGATTGCGATAAGGAGTACGGGGGCTTATGGTGAAGTCATGGCGTCACGTTATAATTTGCGCGACACTGTCAATGTAGCGTATAACTTGTAAGTTAAAAAAAACGGGGTTGCTATTTTCTTCCTCATTCTCAGAATAGAGAATGGAATGTCAGAAAATAGCAGCCCGTTTTTTTTTGGAGCGTTTTACAGGGTTATTCGCGAATTGACAAGGTGTTTTTGCAAATATGTCGTGAGCCGGTAAAAAATAAGTACCGGTAAAAATAAGTATAGGTTATAGGTGCAAATTTTATTTAAGCACAAGTTACTGTTAGCTCTATTGAAAAGGTTATTTGTTTTTTGAGGCAACCACAATGACTACACCGGCAACAAGGAGAATACCACCAGCGTAGGGAGACCAGTTGACAGATTTTTCACGGTCGGCCGAGATTTGAATGGGCCCAGCGTCAACAATTTTTTCTTTTTTAGTGTAAGTAAAGCCTGTCCAGATGAGAAGGATAGCGCCTATTACGATAAGGATGAGTCCGATGCTTTTATTCATAGTTTTTAACTTTATTTGGTTAATGATATGAACTTAAACTCTTTAATGAGGCATTTTGTTTGCACATCATTAAAGAGTTTTTATTTTTGCTTAAAGTTTTAACTTGAAACGATTAAAAGCTTTGCATTGTCAATACTATTCTTATGATTGATATTATATAATTAGATTTTCTATTGATTACCTATAGCCACATGTCATTTTTACCAAATGGGCTTAACTATTTCCAAATGAGCTTCATTTTATTCTTCTTCAAAGAAATCCTGTAAGCCACCAAAATAGTGTTCATTAAGGCCTTCAGTAAATTCATCAAAATCTTCTTCAGGAATGTTAGTTTGGACGAATTCAAGGGATGTTCCTTTTTTATCAGGGTGAAATTTGATGGTCACGATAGAAGGTTCGTTGTCTTCACCGAAATACCATTGTTGAACGATCTTTTTACCGTAATCTAATTCAAGGTTTTTGCCGACGATATCGCCATCCCAAAAGGAGAATTCAGTACCTACTTCTTCGGTGAATTCCACTTCTGCACCGGTCCATAATTGTATGCTCAAGGCTTTCGTCATCGCCAAATAAACTTCTTCAGGGCTAACTGGGAAAGCGTAGTATTTTTTAAAGGTCTTCATTATTGATAGTGTATATATTCTTTTGAGCTATTAAGCGTGTTGTTAAATTGAGTTGATTAAACAGGTGAAATCTAAATAGCTATTTAAAAGCATTCAATCCGGTCACATCCATTCCTGTAATTAAAAGGTGGATATCATGTGTGCCTTCATAAGTTACTACAGATTCCAGGTTCATCATGTGGCGCATAATAGAGTACTCACCTGTGATACCCATGCCGCCCAACATTTGACGTGCATTTCTGGCGATGTCCAGGGCTATTTCCACACTATTTCTTTTGGCCATTGAAATCTGTTCTGCAGAGGCTCGGTTTTCACTTTTCAATACCCCTAAGCGCCATACCAACAGCTGGGCTTTGGTAATTTCAGTCACCATTTCGGCAAGTTTCTTTTGCTGCAGCTGGAAGCCCCCTATAGGTTTACCAAACTGTACTCTTTCTTTGGAGTAACGCAGGGCTGTATCATAACAATCCATGGCAGCACCCAAAGCTCCCCATGCTATACCGTAACGTGCCTGGTTAAGGCAGCCTAAAGGTCCTTTTAAGCCTCGGATGTCAGGGAATATGTTTTCTTTAGGGACTTTTACATTGTCGAATACCAGTTCGCCGGTTGCTGAAGCCCTTAAGCTCCATTTGTTATGGGTCTCCGGGGTGGTGAAACCTTCCATGCCACGTTCAACCACTAAACCGCGGATTTTGCCTGCTTCATCTTTAGCCCAAACTACGGCTATATCAGCGAATGGCGCATTGGAGATCCACATTTTGGCCCCGTTTAAGAGGTAGTGGTCACCCATATCCTTGATGTTGGTCACCATACCACCAGGGTTTGAGCCATGGTCGGGTTCTGTCAAACCAAAGCAGCCCATCATTTCGCCTGTGGCTAATTTAGGGAGGTATTTTTCTCGCTGCTGCTCGGTACCGTAAGTATAAATTGGATACATCACCAAAGAGCCCTGAACAGATGCCGTAGAACGAATCCCTGAGTCACCACGCTCTATTTCCTGCATGATGATACCATAAGAGATGTAATCAAGACCAGCACCACCATATTCTACAGGAATCGTTGGTCCGAAAGCACCAATTTCTCCCAGTCCTTTGATGAGGTGTTTAGGAAATGCTGCCCTTTGGGCATAGTCTTCAATAATCGGACTCACTTCCTTTTTCACCCAATCGCGGGCTGTAGATCTGATTAAGCGATGCTCTTCCGTTAACAGCTCATCTAAGAGGTAATAATCAGGTGCTTCGTAAAGGTCTTTTTTTCCGGATTTGCTCATTTTGCGGTTTTTTGGTTGACACTCATTCCATTTTCTATCCGATCAAAGTTAATAAATTAGCGTAATGGGCGGCAAGAACCCCTAAAAAAATTAAATTTGCATAAAGAAACAAGGAAATGTTCATACAAACCGTCGCCTTAAGAGATGTTAAATTCTTCGCCTTACATGGCTATTATGCTGAAGAACAATTAATAGGCCATCAATTTCTGGTGAGCGCCAGTGTTACCTTTCTGCCAGCAGAGAACTCAGAAGCTTTACAGCATACTGTCAACTATGAGGTGCTGAATAATATTATGGGCGAAGAAATGAAGAAAACACAGCAACTGCTGGAGACGGTGGTCAAGAATATGCTGAACAAAATCCTGGCAGCATTCCCATTCCTGCTGACCATTGAAGTGGGCATTAAAAAGTTAAATCCTTGCATGCCCGGTGAGGTCAACCATTCCTTTGTGCAATTGCATTATACCGCACCTGGACAAAGTGAAACCTATTTTAAATCTTTTTAAAAATTATCAATCCTAATGCCATACACTAAAATTACACCATCCCTGCTGGAGGAAATTAAACTAGCCGTAGGTGCCAGCAATGTATTTACCGATGAAGAAGCTTTGAGCAATTATGCCCATGATGAAACAGAAGACCTAAAATTCTTCCCTGAAGTTGTGGTGAAGCCTAATGATACACAATCAATTGCTGCTTTATTAAAGTTGTGTACAGAAAATCATGTTCCTGTTACCCCTCGTGGTGGTGGTACCGGATTGAGTGGTGCTGCTTTACCTGTTTTTGGTGGTGTTTTATTGTCGATGGAAAGATTTAAAGCCATCATCGACATCGATACAGAAAACTTACAGGCTACCGTAGAACCGGGAGTGATTACTGAAGAGTTCATTAATGCTGTTGCCGAACAAGGCTTGTTATACCCTGTGGATCCATCAAGTAAAGGATCTTGTTTTATTGGAGGTAATGTTGCCCACTGTTCTGGCGGACCAAGAGTGGTTAAATATGGTACCATCAGGGAGTACATCTTAAATTTAGAGGTGGTTCTTCCATCTGGCGAAGTGATCTGGACAGGCGCCAATACCTTGAAATATTCTTCAGGCTATAACCTTACGCAACTCATGATCGGCTCAGAAGGAACCCTGGGTGTGGTCACAAAAATTGTTACCAAATTGATCCCCAAGCCTACACAAAGTGTGTTGATGTTGGCATCCTTTGCTGAAAATGAAGCTGCTTGTGCTGCGGTATCTGCAATCTTCAGGGCAGGAATTACACCATCGGCTTTGGAGTTCATGGAGCGAAAAGGAGTGGAGTGGGTGATTAAATATGATGACATTAAGTTTGACCTTAAAGATGGCGTCAATGCGTTTTTGATGATCGAATTTGATGGAGATGATATGGATACCATATTCAAGGATTGCGAAAAGACAAACCTTGTTTTAGAGGGTTTCAATTGCAGTGATGTGCTTTTTGCAGATACAGCACAGCAGAAAGAAGAGTTATGGAGAATGAGACGCACGATGGCAGAATCCGTTAAATCGAATTCTGTGTACAAAGAAGAAGATACTGTGGTGCCGCGCGCAGCATTGCCTAAGTTAATCAATGGGATCAAGGAAATCGGATCACGTTATGGATTTGAAAGCGTATGTTATGGCCATGCTGGTGATGGCAACCTGCATATCAACATTATTAAAGCAGGCATGAGCGATGAGGATTGGAAAAACAGG
>NZ_JAZQPU010000205.1:0-9403 GCF_045628745.1 Pedobacter sp. | reverse complement strand
TGTAACTAGCAACTTTGTACCATCAGTTTTTCGCAAAAGTAATTCACCACTGAATTAGCTAAAAACGAAAAAAGGCCGCATCTTTTGGTGTGAAACAAAATCGATGGCGGCCAATAAATAAAAACAAAGTTTTTATGTGGTATAAAGTTAAAGAATTATTTGAATCCGGCTTGAATATTAGTCAGGTTCATGTCGAAACGGGACTAGACAGAGTGTAACATTATCAGTTTTTAGGTCGTCATAGGGGGCAGAGATCAACATATGAAAATCATTCTATCACTACTTCTTACCATTTTCAGTCTTTCAAGCTTCGGGCAGTCAAGAAACGAAACGCTAACGAATTTACTAGAAACAACATCTAAAGAAGTCTTAACTCACAAATTGGTCAGCATAGAAACTGATAAAATTTATGATAAGCTGGTAAAAATCAGAAGGGATTTTCATGCAAACCCTGAATTGGCAGGAGAAGAAAAACGCACCCAGAAAATCATAAAGCAATATTTGATAAATTTAGGGATTGAAGTTGATACAAATATTTACTCGCATAGTATTGTAGGGATTCTAAAAGGAGGAATAAATGGGGGAAAGAAGATTGCCTGGAGAGCTGACATGGATGCTTTACCAAATGATTTTCCTGACGCGGTTGACTTTAAGTCCAAAATAAAAGGGGTGCAACATGGTTGTGGCCATGATGTACATTTAGCAATTGGGCTGGGAATAGCCGAAGTCCTTGCTAAACACAAAGAATCATTAAGTGGAACCGTATATTTTATATTTCAATCAGAAGAAGAAACATTTGTTGGAGCAAAGCGGATAATTGACAACGGTTTATTTTCCAAAATAAACCCATCCGAAATTTATGGTTTACATATAACTGCCCTTCCGCTCGGGCAGATTATGGTTAAGCCAAATGAAATGTTTGCGTACCAGAAAAGGATCAGGATTAAATTGAAGAATGATATATCTAAAGAAGACGCTAAAGCACTCGCCAGCAAAATATATAGTTCACTGTCCCGTGCAAAGACTAACAGTAGGCCCTGGGACTTACAACATATAGGTGACCCGTTCATTGGATTAATAAATCCAAATACCATTTTTAAAGATTACTTGATTATGGATGAACCTTTTAAAATCTATTCCAAAAATGACGAACTGTTTTTAGATACCTATTTATACGAGACAGATCAATCGAAGCTCGGAAAATTAATACCTAAAATTGAACAACTAATCAGAGAGGAAAAATATGCGAACAAATTGCTGTCCGTCTCATTTGTACAGGAAAATCCAACAGTAGTTAATGATGAAAACTTGACTAAGGAAGCGATAAAGGTCATAAATAAGGCCTATGGTAATCATTCGATTGTCCGTGACTATGGACAGGTACCATATTTTAATGATGATTTCGCCTATTTTCAACAAAAAGTACCAGGTGTATATTTCTTCTTAGGTGGGTCTAATTTTAAAAAAGGAATGATCGCAATGAATCACGCACCTAATTTCGCTGTTGATGAAGAAAGTATAAAAATTGGTGTGAGAAGTTTTTCATCTCTGATTCTTGAAAGGCTAAATTCAAAATAAACAAGCGAGCTAATAATAGGTATAATTCTGCCCAATAAAATTACTGGCCACCAAATAGCTTTAAAGTATCTGAGCTTAAGAGGAATATTTATTTTTATTAAAATTCCTGTTTTTACGACAAATTTCAAGAATGTTCGAAAACATCTCTTTTGATATTTAAGCTTAGGTACTAAACGGTATTTTTACCGCTATGATGCGCTAACGGTCATGAAGCCCAATTAATGAAATGAAATTTAACCTGATCTCTACTATAAAATTATAATTTTATGTTCTTGATATATTTAATCACTAAATAATTTCAAATGCGAATCCTAGCAATGTTGCTATTAACAATCTTACTGTGTTGCAAGGCGGCTTATAGTCAGCAAGAGCCGATTAAAGCAGATAGCTTGTCTAAGCTATTGCAAGAGGTTTTTTATAAGATAAAACAAAACTCCGTTTTTAGAAAAAGAGTCAATTGGCAGGAACTTGAGCACCAGATTTTCGATTCTAACTTCAGAAGAATAACGGAAGGGGATTTTAAAGATAAGATTAGGTTAATCTTTACAACAATCGGGGATAATCATGGGGCTTTTTTTTATAATATGGAGCGACTCGGCATGGATCAATCTTGGAAACAGACACTGAGAATACCTGAAAACATCCCCAAGAAAGTAAATCTAAAAACTACATTACTTGAAGAAGGGTATGGATATATGCTCGTTCCACCTAACAACAAATTTGACCGTGAAACCTGCCAGCGTTATCAAGACAGTTTATGCCATCTAGGATTTGAAAATTTGAAAGGCTTAGTAATTGACCTTAGATTAAATCAAGGTGGAAGTGTTTATCCTTTATTTGGCGGTTTGAATCAAGTATATGGAACTAAATATTTTGGGTCCAACATGACCCTTGAAAGAAAAATTTTACAAAAATGGACTGTTGATAATGGAGCTTTTGGACGAAATCAAATTCACAATCGCTGTAAAGCTAATCCTAAATTGAAAGTCGTAGTGCTAATGAGCCGAATAACTGCAAGTGCGGGGGAAATGATGGCAGTGGGACTAAAAGGAAGGCCAAAAACTTTGTTTATTGGAGAGCCAACAGCTGGTCTGACGACCATGAATCTCACCTTAAAACTAGGTGAAAATACCCTTGCAGTTGCTGCAAGTATTATTGCCGACCGTAATGGTGTTATCTACTTAGATAGTGTACTCCCAGACCTCACCATTATCAATGGTGATAATTTTAATGACTTATCTAGAGATACTAAAATCCTTGCTGCTCTGGAGTGGATGAAAAAGCGATAATGCGTAAGCTCGAAATCAATCATTTCTTTTTTGCCGATTATCATAAACTCTTTCCATTAATCAAAGCCATTTTTGGTATTTTGATAATGAGTTTTTAATGATGATATTTAGCACGAAAATAGGCTACGCCAAGATATAAATTTTAATAATAAATTGCCGTACGTAGGTTTTCTACATTCAACCTTATTTTCCGTTTCTCACCTATCTAAATTTTTAAAATCTTCAACCAGTTGAACTTTTTTGTAATCCAGTGGGTGACCTCTAAACCAGCACATGGAATGAGACAGAATGTGAAGCCATCTGCGAAAAGATAAATACAGACTAAGCCGATTACTCACCATGGAAGCGGCCGTTTCATTATCCGGTAATCATTCGGCGTAACGCCTACTTTTTGTTTAAATAAACGGGTGAAATGCTGGGAATATTTAAAGCCCAATTCGTAGGCAATTTCACTGACTGATTTATTCATTTCAAACAGTCTCTCTTTCGCCACATCTATCACTTTTA
The DNA here is from genome assembly GCF_045628745.1 of Pedobacter sp. Classification (GTDB taxonomy): domain Bacteria; phylum Bacteroidota; class Bacteroidia; order Sphingobacteriales; family Sphingobacteriaceae; genus Pedobacter. The sequence goes on along the minus strand of NZ_JAZQPU010000205.1, from coordinate 6,029 downwards.
ATTGAATGTATTCCTGAGCAGATCTGCCGGTTTCTTTCTTCACCAGGTCACCAAAATAGTTGGGTGATAAATATAGGGCTTCGGCGCAATAAGCTACGGAAGGCAAGCCTTCGTTCTGCGGCTTATCCGATGAAAAATAGCCGTTCAATAAGTATTCAAAACGTTCCAGGGTTCCTTTGTTTACATTGTCGCGCGTAATGAACTGGCGGTCGTAAAAACGGATGCAATAATCGAGCAGCAACCCGATGTTAGCTGCAATCAGCCCTTTGCTGTGCTTGTCTATGTTATGATCGAGTTCATACTCAATTTTTGAGAAGCAATCAATCACAATACTTTTCTCTTTATCCGACAGGTGAAGCGCTTCATTTACATTATACGAAAAGAAAGAATAATCATGAATGTGTTTGCCCAAATGAGTGCCCTTTATCAGATCGGGATGAAAGAGCAACACCCAGCCCGTCGGGGCAAAAAGATCAATGCCCGGTTGCACACCTACCACCTGTCCGGGCGCTACAAATACTAAACTTCCATCCTGGTAGTCATAGTGCCTTCTTCCATAGCGCAACTGGCCACTATTCAGTTCTTTCAGCCCCACTGCATACAACCCTATGTTGAATGACTTTGCAGGTACCGGTTGCGCTTTGGAGAGGTCAATCACAGTAACCAGAGGATGTTTGGTAGCTACGCCCCGCATGGCATTGTATTGTGCGATGCTGCTAATTTTTATAATCTCTTCCATACCTTATTCATTTATCCCTACAAAAATACAAGTTCCAGCAAGCGCTTTTTAATACCGGCCTTCCAGATCAGTAATATTGGTAGGAGAACCCGTAATCAGTATACAAAACGGCTCGGCCTTCTTTATCAATTTTGTAGAAGCAAACATAATATATATATAAAATGAAAACACGATATTTAGGAAACGCAGGATTAGAAGTGTCCGAAATTGGTTTCGGCTGCATGGGACTAAGCCATGGTTACGCTAACCAGCCGGATCGCAATGAAGCCATTCGCGTTTTACGCGATGCCGTGGAACAGGGTATTACCTTCTTTGATACTGCAGAGGTTTATGGTCCTTATACCAACGAGGACATCGTTGGAGAGGCTCTGGAGCCGTACAAGAACAAGGTGGTCATCGCCACCAAATTTGGATTCAAGAATGGATCTAACGCTGAACTCGACAGTCGCCCGGAGACAATTCGCAAAGTTGTGGACGCATCGCTCAAGCGCCTGCGCATAGATACGATCGATCTCCTCTACCAGCACCGTGTGGATCCGACTGTTCCCATTGAGGATGTGGCTGGAACCGTGAAGGATTTGATTGCTTCTGGCAAGGTAAAGCACTTTGGGCTATCAGAGGCTGATATCGTAAACATCCGTAAAGCCCACGCCGAGCAACCTGTTACAGCATTACAGAGCGAGTACTCCCTTTGGTGGCGCGAACCCGAAGAAAAGGTCTTTTCCGTGCTTGAGGAACTCGGAATTGGTTTTGTGCCCTTCAGCCCACTCGGCAGAGGCTTTCTGACCGGCAAAATTAATCCCAACACGCTCTTTGAGAAAGAGGATGGCCGGAGTTACTTCCCCCGTTTTCAAAAAGAAAACATGGAAGCCAATCAAGCCTTTGTGGATGTTCTTGACCGCGTTGCGATGGAGAAGGGAGCCTCCACCGCGCAGGTGGCGCTCGCCTGGATCCTTGCACAGAAGCCATGGATCGTGCCGATTCCGGGCACCACAAAATCGGCACGCGTAAAGGAAAATATTGGCGCAGCAACGCTGGAGCTTTCTCCCGCAGAGCTCAGCACCATCACCCAGGGCGCAGATAGCATCGAAGCCAAAGGCGGCCGGTTTCCAGAAAATCTGGACAAAGTGATAGACCGGAAACGTTAGACTTTGAGTTGTCTTCCGATGATATGACAACTATCAAATCACTAGATAAAGGTAGTGGACTAATTTATCCTGTTTAAAAGACGTTTGAAATTAGTAAACCTAAGGAGGTAACATCATCAAAAAATCGTCGTGGCTTTTGCACAACTCTAATAAGTGTCAATTTATGCTTTCATTAAAGTGGCGAGATGCGTAAATTAAATGTTTCAGCTTTCGAGTAAGATTCACTAGTAGTTCTGAATAGTCAACTGACCAAAGCTTAATTAATAGAAATAATTTTCATGCTGCCAAAGTAGATAAAGACATACGCTTGGCTAAAATTATTTAACCTTAAAATACAGTAGTTTTGATGCTTTAATCCGTAGCGTATATTTACATCATACGGCGGTTTATGATTTAAACTATTAAAAGCAAGGCCTTAAAGCTCCTTTGGGAAAAGGGGGATGGAAGTAGGCTGCCAGCGATGCAGTTAAAGAAAGTAACGCATGAAACAAGATCAGATTATTATTTATTAGACCCCGAATGGGGAAACTAAAATTGATGTAAAGATTGAAGGGGAGACGATTTGGTTGAGTCAGAAACTAATATCACAATTGTTTGATAAAGATGCTGATACAATTGGATTGCATATAAAAAATATTTTAGCAGAGGTGGAATTGGAAGAGGCTGCAACTACCGAGCTTTTCTCGGTAGTTCAATAAGAAGGAAAAAAGAAGGGTAATAGTGAATTCGTCATATATAGCGCCAAATGGCAGATTGCTTAGTGGTAATATTACGGGTCAGTCATTGAAGTAAATTATTAGCACTTGGTCTTTGTAAACGTACATTACTTATTTAAGCACCATTTATAATTTGCTTCACTTTATTCTCAAGCTGTTTTTGATCGGGTAGGTAGAGCTGGTATTTTGAAACGAAGATTTTGTTTGAAAGTCCACCAGTAGCATATTTGACCAAGAATTCATGTTTATCTGCAGCAATGATTATTCCTACAGGCTCATTATCTCCTTCTGTATTCTCTTCTTCCTTAAAATAGTTAAGGTACAGATTCATTTGTCCAATGTCTTGATGTTTAACCTTTTTAGTCTTAAGGTCTATCAGGACAAAACATTTCAATATTCTATGATAAAAAATTAGATCAATAAAAAAGTGTTCATTGTCTACTGTTATTTTAAACTGTCTTGCAACAAATGAAAAACCTTTGCCAAGTTCTAAAAGAAACTTTTGAAGGTTATTGATGAGCTTGCTTTCAAGGTCCCGCTCCTTTACTATGTTATCTGTTGGAAGTTCTAAAAATTCAAAAATATATGGATCCTTTATAATATCCTGAGATGTATCAATTTCCTGCCCTTTTTCAGCGAGTTTCAAAACGCCCTCTTGATCTTTACTCAGTGCAAGTCGGTGAAATAAGGCAGAGTCAATTTGTCGCTTTAGTTCACGAAAGCTCCAGTTTTCTATTACAGTTTGTTGTTCATAAAAACTTCTTGAGTATTCGTCGGTAATTGTTAAAAGTTCAGCATAATGGCTCCAACTCAATTTTCCAGACACTGTCTGGAAAATTGGATATCTCAAATAAAACTGCCTGCAGAGGTAAATGTTACTTTTTCCAAACCCTTTACCATAGGCGTTTTTAAGGTCTTTAGAAAGATTGGTCAAAAGTGCGCTTCCGTAATCCGCCTTTTCCTTGCCTTTCTGCTCAAACTCAATGATATGCCTACCAATTTCCCAATTTGCTTTTACAAGTTCATGGTTTATCGCTTTAACTGCATTTTCTCTAGCCTTTAAAAGCGTAGAGCCGATATCATTAATTAATTTTTTGTAGGTAGTCTCTACATTAGGCATAACGACTTTTTATAAAGGTAAATTTACCAAAATATGTTTGCTATCACTAATTATGCTGGCAATGGTAATACCAACTGTAACCCTCCCTTTTTTCAAAACATATAATACCATATCTTTAAGCATGTGGGAATCTCAAAGTAAAGAAACTAAAGCAATACAAATTGCACTACTTTATGTCGGCTTGGGAACTCTAAGTGTTTGTTCAGTTTATCCAAGTGATTCTTTTTACGGTAGCTGGTCTACATTTGGTCTATTGATCACCTTTCCAGTTTCGGTAATAAGCTTCGGGTACAGGTTTGCGGAGTCTCAAAACCTTTATCCCGTATTTATTATTCAACTTGTTATGTTATTGGTGACATACTTAATACTAAGGAAAATTTTAAAGACTTAAAAGCCAGGACTTCTTAACAGGATCAAATGGTATAAGTGAATGTCTTAGTATTAGACCGTTTCTTGATAATGCAGTTTACGATAACAAGTGTGTGCACTTAAATTCAATTTCAAATCATTGGCACACTGTTTAAGTAGTTTCCCTGCTAAATTTTACAGGATTATTTTAGATTTGATTTATTAAAAGGATCAACTTATTAGACCTATCCCCAAGTTACGGGCAACCATAGGACGACTTGTAGCCGATAAACATAATGACAACAGAAAACGAACATAATTGCATAGATAAAGACGACATCATCAGTAACACCACATTGAACATTGACAAATTTGGACTTCAGGTGATTATGGTTGGTTCACCAGGTTATATCCCTTCTTTCGCTTACAGCATTGGTTTGACACAGACATATCAACACCCAGAGATTATATGTTTTGGACTTCCAAACGATGTTGGACACGATATCATTAACGACATAGCCGAAATAATTCAAAAGGGAGAAAAAATCGATACGGGGAGGATTTATACTGAAATATTTGAGAACAGCAGAGCCGCATTCATCAAAGTTGAAAAGAGGTATCCGCGCTACCAAGTACATCTTGAATAAATAATTTGCCGGGATTAGCTTTGGCAGCATGAATAATTTAGAAGAAAAACGCAGCGCCATGATAGCGATGATCGAAGATTGGCGATCCAGTGGCAAATCAAAGAAACAATATTGTTTGGAGAAGGGCATTAATGCGGCGAAGTTTTATTATTGGTATTCGCGTAGCAAAGAAACAGAAAGTACTCCCGGGGTATTTATCCCCATAGAGAAGCGTTCAGGTACCAGGGAGATAGAAGTGTTTTATCCCAACGGGGTCAAACTGAAAGTTGATGGCGACCTGTTACTTTTATCTCAGCTGATCCATTTGTACTGATATGTTCTCATTGGGATCTTCACACCGTTTCTATCTTTATTCGGGGCATTGTGATATGCGCAAGAGTTTTGACGGACTGTGTGGACTAGTCAGCTCGGGAATGCAACGCATACCCACCAGCGGGGAAGTGTTCGTCTTTTTGAACCGCAGTGGTAAGCACATCAAACTGCTGCACTGGGAAAACGGCGGCTTTGTACTCTACTATAAACGGTTGGAACAGGGAACTTTTCTTGCTCCAAAAGGCAGGGAAAATGAAATGTCATGGAGTGATCTGATACTGATGGTAGAGGGCATCCATGTTGTAAAGAGTATTCGAAAAAAACGCTATTCACTAGTATAAAAACAAGCTTTTTACTTGTTTAAACGCTGGTAAAACCGTATTTTTCGGGTATGGAAATGGCACTGGAAAATCTATCAAAACAAGAGCTTATCGCTCTGCTTGAACGCCAGCAAACCTCCATTTCCATTCGTGATAAAAAGATAGATTCATTATCCTCCCTGAACAGTTCACTTATCCAGGAACGTGACTACCTGAAATCTCAGGTCGAAATGCTCAAACGTATGCAGTTCGGACAGAAACGTGAGCGCTTTGAAGCTGATCCAAACCAAACGATGCTGCCCTTTGAAGCTGATACTATCTTAGTAGCGCAGCAACAGGAACAAACCAAAGAAAAGATTGAATACGTACGCAAACGACCAAACCACCATGGACGTGCAAAGCTGCCTGCACACCTGCCTGTAGAAGAAATCGAAATACACCCTGAAGGTGATCTTTCAGACATGGTTTGCATCGGTAAAGAAGTTACTGAAGAGCTGGAATGCGAGCCTGCACGCTTCTTTATCAAAAGATACATCCGCTATAAATATGCTGCTAAAAACGGTGAAGGCGTAAAGATCGGCGAGCTTCCTGAGCGCGTGATCGATAAGGGTATTCCAGGAGCCGGTCTGTTAGCCTCCATATTGGTCGATAAGTATGCAGACCACCTCCCATTGTACCG
>NZ_JAZQPU010000204.1:0-6770 GCF_045628745.1 Pedobacter sp. | reverse complement strand
GTCATGCCCATTTTAGCCATACGGGCTAAATATTTAGCAGAGATTTCCATGTTTTCTTCAATGGATTCTTCAGAAAGATCCAACATATGTGAAGAGAACAAAGGTTTTCCAGTTTCCGCAAAGAATTTCTCGCCATGGTCTAATAAACCATCAATCCATGGAAGTAATTTTTTAGCGGCATGGTCAGTGTGTAAAACTACAGCAACACCATAGTGCTCAGCCAATAAATGAACGTGTTTAGCAGCAGATACTGCACCTAAAACACATGCTTGCAAATTATCGTTATTAAGGGTTTTACCAGCATAAAACTGTGCACCACCGTTAGATAATTGTATCATTACCGGTGAATTTACTGCTTTAGCAGTTTCCATCACCGCATTAATTGTATTTGTTCCTGTAACATTAACAGCAGGTAATGCAAACTGGTGCTTTTTAGCTTGTTCAAACAATTCCTGAAGAGCATCTCCGTAGATTACGCCTTTGTAGCCTTTTAAACTCATTTTTCTAAATTTTGTATATGCCGAAGTTAACAAAATAATAAGTTAAGGACAACCTGAGGGATTAATAATTTAGGAGGGCGTGGGAAATTGCGAGCGCTTTATACTATTTCATGTAAAGATGCCGCATATGTGGGTGTGGTATGCTTTTTATAAAGCTATAATGAATTTCTATACAGTTTGCGGATTTGGTCGTGGAAGTAAAAGACCCGGTTCATGTCATTGGGCGCAGGAGATATGTTTTCAAGAACAACTATACTTACCTTGGTTTGAGGGTAATAGATCATTGTAGAAATAAAGCCTGGCACATAGCCGCTCATGCTCAGTTCATCAATTTTGTCCAACTGATCTACCTGAATTCCATCGCCATATTTAACCTCGCCCCAACGGTGAGGACGTGTAACGGTATTCCTTATCATTTCTTGATATGAGCTAACTGTCAGCAGCTGACCATTATACAAAATATGCATCCATTGTGTAAGATCAGCGGCGGTAGAAATCATACCTGTTGCAGGAATACCCATGGGGGGCGAATCTAATAGGTTTAAAATATTTTCTTCCTCAAATTTTTCATCTGCATTTTCAGCATGGCCTTTAACTAATCTTATGCTCCTATCTTTTCCATTTTGTAGCGGCGGAACAGTTGAAGAGGGCATTTTACATCGTTTGAACAGCGCTGCCGTAAGTGCAGCATAACTTTTACCAGACGTTTTTTCTATGATCTTACCCAAAATGGCATAGTTGATATTTGAATAAGAAAACCTGGCTCCCGGTTTAAACACCAAACTTTTATCCCAACTGGTAATGCCCGAGGTATGATTTAATAATTGCTGAACGGATACTGAATCTGCCCATTGCTGTTTAAATTCTGGAAGGTAATGCCTGATGTTTTGTTCCGTTTTTAGGTGCCCAAGTTCTTGTTCTTGTAAAACCAATGCTGCTGTAAACTGTTTGCTTATAGAAGCAATCAGGAACTGATCATTGATGTTTAATTGTTTTTTTGTAGCCAAGTTACTATATCCATGGCTTTTTTGGTAAGTAGGCTGACCATTTTTTGCAATAAGAATAACTCCATTAAAAGGTCTTGGGGAGGTTGATTGTAAGAGTGAATCTATTGATTTTTCAAGCCCCTTCTGCGCAGAACTGCCTAATGAACATAAGAAGAATAATAAGAATGAAAGAGTGAAGTGTTTCATGAATAGGTTGCCTGCGCTGGATGCGATGCCTAAAGTACTTAATTTAAACATCAACAATTATGATGTCAACATAAAATAGCATGTTTAAATATGTGTAGCTGTCCAGGCTAATAATTGAGCAACGGGTAAAAATAATAGTTGTGCTAATAAGGTTCCCATTAGACGAGCAAATGTCATGTATACAATATACTTTCTAAAAGTTGTCTCCGAACATTTACCTAAAGTTACATCATCAGTCATAATAGATAAATGCGGATCAATAAATGCAAACATTAATATCGTTGCAAAACCATTGATAAAGGCAGATAAATTACTTGCTGTAGTCCTGTAATCTGGGTTTAAGTAAGATGCATATACTGCTGACAAAACACCTATGGTTAAAATGGCAACAGCCACAATACTAAGGATGAAAATCCGCCATGGAAATTGTGCGTCAAGTTTAATTTTGGAGATGTTTTCTCTGGTGGGGATCGTTATATTGTCTTTGAAATAGAGGATGCCAGATTTAGAAAAACTGTGTAGTATAAGTTTCCCCATAGATTTATGAGTACTGAAATTAATGACTGCCTTTGACAAGACTCTCTGAAAGGTTGGAATGAGCAAAGCACCTATTACAGTGGCAATGGAGCATGAAAGAATGATGAGCCGAAAAGTTCCTACATTGTCGAAAACACCAATTCTTATATCATTTTCTACTGTCTTTGCCAGTAATGGTGCCTGGAAACCATTGGCCGTTCTAGACACTAGAACAAGCATATTAAAGAGGGCAAATGAAATTGCTACTCTGCTGGTTCTAATGCCTACAATCCTTACTGAGTAAGAAAGTGTTGTAATAAGGTTGATGACAAAGGTCAGGATAAGAACAATAACTATTTGAATGGTCATATCATTATTTCTCCATGATTAGTAATTGTTTAAAGATGCAGATTTGTAAACTGTTGAGCAAGGTATTTATTTATGGTGAAAACTCTATGATGATTTTGGAAGGAAAGACTTGTTTATATGAATAGCTGATACGAATGTGATGCTTATCATTTGATGCAGCTCTACTTTGACCAATAAATTTATGTTATTATTAAGCTTTGATTTGGATTCAGCGTATATTAGTAAAAACCGTTGGTTACTGGGCATGTCGGGAAATCAATTCATGAAAATATTAATTCGTGCTGGTTTTATAATGGATGAACCTCTCAGCTTGCAAAGCAGGTTGAGCTATAAAAATTGCTCCATCATAAATAAGGAACAAGGAGAAAATTTTGTAAGAATAAAATTGAGTTTTATTCTTACATAAACCCAGTCTAGGGGAGAACTGTAAAGAAATATTTAATTGAGCAGATTTTGGAGTTCCAAAAAAAAAGGAAGAATTGAATGATGAAAGAAAACACATTAATGTATAAGGGATATATAGCTCATGTGAGTTTTAGCCCTGATGATGAGGTTTTTCATGGAAAAATATCTGGCATTACTGACCTTGTTACATTTGAGTCTGATTCAGCTAAATTACTTAAACCTGCCTTTATAGAAGCTGTTGATGATTACATAGACACTTGTACTGAACTGGGAAAAGTGCCTGATAAAACCTACCTCCAATAGTTTATGCACTCTTCCTAATTTTATAACGATCTAGGAAACAACTTTTTATTTACCCTTGTTATTACAATTGAATAAATTAATTTATATTTGGATATGAGCAAGAACAAAGATTTAGACAGCATTATCCACGCCGACAGCAGTGGTAAGCTTTATATCAAAAGTCCTGACTTTTTTAACCAGCCGAAAATTCAACGGATGGTAAATTCTATGATGGAATCGAGCATCTTTAAAAAAATCGAAAAGGACAAGCTTAAAAAATAGCAGATCATATGCCTTTTAATCTGCTCATTTTCCCTCTAGTGGGTGGATATTATATTCTAATCCGATTTGCATTATTTCGATATGTTCAGTACAGACTTGAAATTCAGCGTGTACTTTTAAATTCTGCCTTTGCAGGAATTATTTTATTGGTTTGCTGTTTCATTTTGAGGGCAATTATAAACATCATCCTCCCAGATTTTACTGCATTTATCAGTGAGCATCTTCCAGTAAGAACACCTTTTTTTGGTACAACGAGTTTTTCGTTAATCGTGGCTGTAATTGCGACAGAAATTGGAAATCTCTTTATTAACCGTAAAAAGGCGATAAAAATGTCATTGCAGAAATCTGGTAATGAGTTTGAACTTCTCATGAGTTCTTCCTTTTTTGACGCTCACCTCTTACAATTCACTATGGATAGTGGTAAAGTTTACATTGGATGGGTCAAAGAATTACCCAAGCCTTTTACCACAAGCTATATCAGAATTACACCAGCATTCAGTGGGTACAGAAACGAAAAGAAAGAACTCATATTCACAACACAGTATCTAACTGTATATGCTTCTTATATAGCTGATGGTTCAGTTCAAGACACAAATGCTTTGAAGACTGACTTGGTGTTAAAAGTAGATAAAATTAATTCTGCTTCGTTTTTTGATTTGGACATGTACAAACGCTTCAATCCTGACCAGGATAATGAGTAATTCCCCTCTCCTCAACTAGCGTAAAAGTATAATTATCTCCAAAAATTTTACAGCTATTCGACATTGAAATAAATAGCCTTTCTATCTTTGCAAAAATTTAAAGCAAAGTCCTAAAATGCATAACCCAAAAATTGCGCACATACAAAAAGAGCTAAACGAACTCAGAAACGACCTTCGTTTCCATAAATTATACCAAAGCCTCTCTTCCCTTGATGACATCAAGGTTTTTATGGAAGCTCATGTATTTGCTGTTTGGGATTTTATGTCATTGTTAAAATCACTGCAAATTAACCTGACTACGGTAACTATCCCATGGACACCAAGAAAAAACCCTGTTTTAGCAAGATTTATCAATGAAATAGTACATGGTGAAGAAAGCGACATCAATGAAATAGGTGAGCCTAAAAGTCATTATGAAATGTATTTAGAAGCAATGGAACAGCTTGGAGCTGATACAACTGCCATCAATACCTTTGTTCAGTCCATAGAAAGTGGAGCAACAATCAACCGGGCCATGGATCTCATTGCATTGAACCCTGATATTAGAAACTTTGTTAACCATACATTTGAGGTGATTGCCTCCCAAAAACCTCATTTAGTGGCTTCTTCTTTCACCTTTGGTAGAGAAGACCTGATCCCAGACATGTTTATTGAGATTTTAAAAGGATCAGATCAGGACAACATCAAATATACAAAGCTTCGTTATTACCTTGAAAGGCATATAGAAGTAGATGGTGGAGAGCACGGGCCTCTATCTTTACAAATGATCACTGAATTATGTGGAGATGATGTAGAAAAATGGGAAGAAACTTTAGCAGTTGCTAAACTTTCTCTTCAACATAGAATAAAGTTATGGAATCATATTGCTGCTAACATCGTATTGGCATAAAACCATTATTAAACCTGGCATAACACCATTTATTAAACCAGAGAACGATGTTTTAGCATATAAAACATCGTTCTTTGGTTTAAAAAGAACCTTTATGGAATAAGTTGCTCTTGTCTTAATTTTTCAAATAAGTCAAAGAAAGATTCGCGGGTATCCTGATAAACGAGAAAGCCAAGTTTACGACTTTTGGACATATCGGTCATCACTTCAATCGGGCGACTCAAGTCTAAATCAGTATGCCATGCAGAGGCTAACCTATTGAGATTGGGTTCTTTTAAATTATATTTTGCCGCTATCTCTGCCCAAAGTGGAGCATCATTAGCCAATTCTTCTTCTAAAGAGTGGATAGTACCATCAAATCCTACGGCTTCCACGCCAAACCAGTCTGCAAGTTTTTGCCATAACCAATTCCAGCGAAAGACTTCCCCATTGGTGATATTAAAGGCCTCATTACGACCTGCCTCATTTGTAGAAGCCCAGATCAATTGCTCGGCCAATATACGTGCATCTGTTACATCAGATAAGCCATTCCATTGTGCACCGGAGCCAGGGAAATGAAACGGTCTGCCTGTTTCTTTACAAATAGTAGCATACACAGCCAGTGTGGTACCCATGTTCATCATATTGCCCACAGCCTTGCCAATAACGGTATGCGGACGATGAATGCTCCAGGTAAAACCGTCACGGTTGGCTGCAGCATATACTTCATCTTCCTGAGCGTAGTAAAAGTTTTCTAAATTCAGCCGGGGCTGTTCTTCACGTACCGGCGTAATTGGCAATGTTCCTGCCTTGGCATAAGCTTCAAAAGGGCCTAAATAATGTTTAAGTCCTGTTACCAAGGCCACATGCTGTATAGATTTTTTTGCAGAGAGTACATCCAACAGATTTCGGATCATCAAGCTATTTACCCTAATGTTTTCGGCTTCAGTAGCATTGCGCATCCAGGTGGTCAAAAACACATGCGTTGGGGCAATATCTTTAAGTGCCTTTTGCAAACTAGCTGTATCTAACAAATCTGCCGCAACAGGCAATAAATTATCTATATCCTTATTAGGATTACGGGCCAGACCATAAGTCTTCCATCCTTTGTCAATCAGTTTTTCGGCAAGATTACTGCCGGTAATGCCGCTTGCGCCAACTACTAATGCTATCTTTTCCATTGTGCAAATATACCTTAAAAACCAGGTGTTAGAGAATGGTGCTGCTTTAAGGCAAAGCAACAATCATTTTTGCCAATTGGCAAATTTATTCCATTATTGATAGTTTTGAAGCATTTATTGAATGTATTTAAATACTAGCATAACCTTTACCACACGTGTGGTTAGCTTATAAGAAATCCCCTCATCAATAGACTCCTTCAATAAAGAATACCAGCAAATATGATGGACATCAAGTATAGAATTACTCGGCATAAAGCCTGAAGAACTCGCGCTTGTTAAACAATGTTAAAGATCAAAACGCAGAGGTATAAGCTTTTATATTTGAGAGGTAATCCATTCAAATCAGCTGTGATGATCAATTTTAGCAAGTTCCTATTCCTCTTTTTAGTATCCTTTTTGATCAGCTTTATTTGCGAAGGTCAAGTTACAAATCTACCAACCAGCATTTCTGGTAAAGTGCTTGATGAAAACCA
>NZ_JAZQPU010000203.1:0-10187 GCF_045628745.1 Pedobacter sp. | reverse complement strand
ATGTTCCTGGCCCTGTCACAGACTGACGGCCAGCTCAAATTCGACATGGAAAGGTTCGGTGAAACGACAGTCGGTCTCACCCATCATTCCCACAACGACAGCGGGGAACCTTTTATCCTTGTCACATGCGACCGAAACCTTGTCTTCCTTGGGGACCACTGCCACGACAGTGTACGGTTTCCATTCAGGAAGCAACTCCGTGTATTCCCCGTTGACGAGGGATCTCTGTCTGCAGCCACACCACCAGTGGACTTTGGCGCTTCTGTCAATTACCCGACTAGCGCCCCCAACACCAGTTCTGTTCTGATGGTTTCCGGGTCCAAGGTGCTACTCGCGGAGCTCCATCATATGGCCAGTCCGGTGCAGAGGCACATTCCCATCAATGGAACCCCAACCAAGATACTTTTTTCGGCCAACCTTCAGTGTCTCATTGTCGCGGTCAACAAGCCCAGTGGCACGAGCCTGTTGTTCATTGACCCCGAAAGTGGAAAGGACCTGGGACAAGCCTGCGAAAAGAAATCAGAGCCCAGAGCGCCAAACGAGGACATTCATGGTTTGGGGAAGCCCGATGATCGAATCTTCGGATTGGTCGAATGGGTGTACACAAGTATGCAGAAGGTTTGGCGGTACATTGTGGTCACGACTCGACAAGGCCGCATCATTGTGATAAGCACTGCCAGGATCGCGGGTAGTGTTGGCGAGGGGCCCAAGATTGAGTACTGGAGGCAGTTCCAGAAGCGGCACACCGCAGGCCCAGTGTATTCTGTGGTTGGTGTCAAAACCGGACTCGTTTACTGCGCCGGAAACACGCTTGTTCGGGATGATCTTGACCTCGAGAACAGGAAGCTGAAAACAATCCGAGAGGAGGTGTTGGGATCTCCAGCAACAAGTCTCGCAATCGCCCAATATTCGGCAGAGCTTTTGGCACTGACCAGCCGCGACTCAGTCCAGATGTTCAATCTGGGTTTCAAAAATAATCCTGTACCTGCCAAAGAAACACGCTGGGGAAGTTTCAATGTGTTGCGTGATTTCAATATCAATGCAGTAAAAGGTTTAGTAGAGGAAGCTGCAGCCGATAAAGCTGCCCCTGCAGGATCGTTGAAAAGACGTGTAGGTGACTTTTACACAGCTGCAATGGACAGTGCAACAATAGAAAAGCTAGGTTATACACCTATCAAAGCTGATTTAACCAGGGTAGCAAATATCAAAGACCTTAAGGGAATCATCAACGAAGTCATCTACATGCGTACTGTCGGTATTGGAAGCCCTATATTTGGTTTCTACGTTGATCAGGATGAAAAAAATGTTAACAAGCTGTTACCATACCTTAGCCAGGGTGGCACCACCCTACCCGACCGCGATTATTATTTAAAAGACGACAGTCGCTCGCTAAAAATTAGGGATGCCTTTAATACTTATATGACTACCCTATTTACCTTAACAGGAAGTTCTGCAGCAGAAGCCAAACAAAAGGCAGCCGCTGTGATGGCTATAGAGAAACAATTTGCAGCAGCACAGATGAGCAAGCTGGAAATGCGCGATCCTTATAAAACATACAATAAATTTGCTGTAGCAGAATTTTCTAAAAGCACGCATAACTTAAAATGGGCAGAGTTATTTACGCAGATGAAAGTTAAAGGTCAGGATACCGTTTTGGTAAATGCACCTCATTTTTTCAGTACTGCTGATAGCATGTTAACGGCCATCCCTGTTGCCGACTGGAAAACCTATTTAACTTGGACTGTATTAAAAAGCAGTGCGCCTAACTTAAGTGCTCCTTTTGTGAATGCAAACTTTGCGTTTACCCAGGCACAAACAGGACAAAAAGTTCAAACACCAAGATGGCAGCGCATGGCTTCCTTAACGGACAGAACCCTTGGTGAATTATTAGGTCAGTTATATGTGGCTAAATATTTTACCCCTGAAGCCAAGGCAAGGATGACTGACTTGATCAAAAACCTGCGTACGGCTTTTGAAATCAGAATTAAAGGCCTTGATTGGATGAGTACTGAAACTAAAGAAAAAGCTTTGGCTAAGCTTCACGCTTTTATACCCAAAATTGGCTATCCAGAAAAATGGAAAGACTATAAAGGCTTAGAAGTTAAAAAGGATACTTATTTCCAAAACCTGCGTAATGCATCTGTATGGAGTTATAACGAAATGATTAACAAGTTAGGGAAACCTGTAGACCGTACTCGTTTTGAAATGACGCCGCCAACGGTTAATGCTTATTACAATCCAACAATGAATGAAATTGTTTTCCCTGCAGGGATCCTTCAATTCCCATTCTTTGACCCTAAGGCTGATGATGCCGTTAATTATGGCGGTATTGGTGCTGTAATCGGTCATGAGATGTCTCATGGTTTTGATGATAGTGGCGCTAAATATGATAAAGAAGGTAACCTGCGCGACTGGTGGACTGCAGCAGACAAAGCTAAGTTTGAAGAAAAAACAAAGGCTTTAGGTGCTCAGTTTGACACTTATGCCGTGTTAGACACCATCCACGTTAATGGTAACTTAACCATGGGCGAAAACATTGGTGACCTTGGTGGTTTAAATGCTGCTTATACTGCTTTTAAATTAACTAAACAGGGCCAGTCGAACGAGAAGATTGATGGTTTTACGCCAGATCAGCGTTTCTTCCTTTCATGGGCACAAGTATGGAGAGGAAATATCCTTGACGATAGTGCGGCACAGCAAATTAAAACTGACCCTCACTCGCCAGGAGAATTCAGAACTATCGGTGCACCGGTAAACATGGATGCCTGGTATAATGCTTTTGATGTGAAACCAGGAGATAAATTGTACAAGAAACCTGAAGATAGAATCAGGATGTGGTAAATTACCCTTAAAGAATGCTAACCCAGGTATGTTGCTCATGCCTGGGTTATTTTTTGCCTATAAATTTAATCATATAAAGCCTGCATCTTTTTCGAGAGCTTGCTTTTCACCAATGCCCTTGATGTGGCCGTAAGAGATTTCAACTCCTGGTCGTTAAGTACATCCAGGGAAACTATTTTTACCCATTGTTTTTTCGCCATATGCGGTGCCTGCATAATGCCATCCCTTGCAGTAAGCTCCTCAAATTCTTCAGGATCACATTTAAAGCTTGCACTGCCCTCATCTAAGCCAATAATGACATACATCTTTTCTGCAATCATGAAACAAAGGTGTTCTCCCCACTTTATCCCTTCGGTAGTTCCAGGCAGTGAAAGACAATATTCCCTAAACATTTCAATGTCCATAGTTTGTGTATTTATAGCTAATTTATGCAAGCTTTCTCTTAATTTTGAACAAATGAATAAAATAATCCAAACTGCCGACGGCTCCAACACCTTATTTAATGAAACCATTGGCGAGAATTACCACTCCAAACATGGAGCAGTACAAGAAAGTCACCATGTGTTTATCAATGCAGGGTTAATAAAGGCCATCGAAAATGCGGAAACACCAGAAGTAGCCGTACTGGAAGTGGGTTTTGGCACTGGACTTAATTATATATTTAGTCTGCAGCATTGCCTGGAACAACAGGTCAGCTTAAACTATACAGGCATTGAAGCATTTCCTATCAAAAAAGAAGAACTGCTGCTGACCGAATATGGCAAGTATGTTTCAGAAAACATTTGGAAAAGCTTAACAAATCATTATGAACAGGCCATTGGCCAACAAGTAGAACTCTTTCCATCACAACAGCTGGAAATTGCCCATTGCACCTTAAACGATTTCAATACGACCAAAAAATACGATGTCATTTATTTTGATGCTTTTTCAGTACAGCATCAGCCAGAAATGTGGACAGAAGAAATGATTGCCCACACCTGCAGTTTCCTTAAAGATGGCGGCATTTTTGTTACCTATGCCATTACAGGCAACCTGAAAAGGGCAGTAAAAAAAGCAGGACTCACGGTGGAAAAATTACCTGGAGCACCAGGAAAAAGAGAAATGTTAAGGGCTACTAAAGTTTTAACAAACAGCAGCGAATAGCAGCTAGCAAAAATCATCATCATGGAAAAGAGAAGATTAGGAAACACAGATTTATACGTTGCACCCATAGCTTTTGGAGGCAATGTTTTTGGCTGGACCATTGACGAGGCTACATCCTTCGAAATACTGGACGGCTTTACCGAAGCAGGTTTTAACTTAATAGATACTGCAAATTCTTACTCCCGGTGGAAACCCGGCAATAAAGGTGGTGAATCAGAAACCATTATTGGCAACTGGATGCAGGAGCGTAAAAACCGCGACCAGCATATTATTGCAACCAAGGTAGGTTCTGATATGGGCGACGGCAATAAAGGGCTGTCAAAAAAGCACATCACCGAGGCGGTGGAAGCATCGCTTAAACGGTTAAAAACTGATTATATCGACCTTTACCTATCGCATTTTGATGACCAGGATACGCCACAGGAAGAAACCCTTCAAACCTATGACGAACTGATTAAAGCAGGGAAATTACGCTGGATTGGGGCATCAAACTTCAGTCCTGAAAGGTTACTTTCTGCCCTTGACTATAGCACCAATAACAACCTGGCGCGTTACGAGGTCTTCCAGCCAGAATATAACCTTTACAACAGGGAAAGCTTTGAGCAGAATTATGAGCAAATCTGTACGGAGCATCACCTGGGTGTTATCAGTTACTTTTCTTTGGCCAGTGGTTTCCTATCAGGAAAATACCGCAGCGAAGCTGACTTTGGCAAAAGTCAAAGAGGTGGTGGCATGAAAAATTACCTCAATGAACGCGGTTTCCAGATCTTAAAAGCACTGGACCAGGTTGCCGAACAATATAAAGTTCAGCAAGCAACGGTAGCTTTGGCATGGCTCATTGCCCAGCCGGCAATAACAGCACCCATTGCCAGTGTAACTAATTTAGAACAGCTGGCCGCCCTCACGCAGGCTGCCACCCTGCAACTTGATCATGAAGCCCTCACCCTGTTAAATGAAGCCAGCTACTGGAGGTAGCTCTTCCATTAAATGAATAAACCTTAACTTTGCCAGCAAATTATAATTATAAATGCCAAATAACATTCCACCTGTAACGGCCAATGATCCAGCTGCTGGATTCATGAGGCTCTTAACTGTTTTAGATACACTGCGCACTGAATGTCCATGGGATAAAAAACAGACCATGGAAACTTTAAGGCACCTGACCATTGAGGAAACTTATGAGTTGTCTGATGCCATTATGGAAGGCGACGCACAGGAAATTAAAAAAGAATTAGGTGACGTGATGATGCACCTGGTATTTTATGCCCGTATAGCTTCAGAAAAAGGAGAGTTTGATATCCTTGATGTGTTAAACGGCGTATGTGAAAAACTGATTAGTCGCCACCCTCATATTTATGGCGATGTGATTGTGCAGGATGAAGCCGAGGTAAAACAAAACTGGGAGAAACTTAAACTTAAAGAAGGGAATAAATCTGTATTGGCAGGCGTACCCGCTGGTCTTCCTTCATTGGTTAAAGCCAGTCGCATTCAAGAAAAAGCCCGTGGTGTTGGTTTTGACTGGGCCGATAAAACCCAGGTTTGGGAGAAAGTAGAAGAAGAATTGCAGGAATTTAAGGATGAATTCAATGTGGTTGATAACAGTGCCATTGATGCTGATAAAGCAGAAAGTGAATTCGGCGATTTGCTGTTTTCTCTGATCAACTATGCAAGGTTCATCAACATCAATCCTGAAAATGCTTTAGAAAAAACAAACAAGAAATTCATTAAACGTTTCCAGTATCTGGAAGAAAAAGCCAAGGAAAGTGGCAAAGCTCTGCAAGACATGACGCTTGCTGAAATGGATGTTTATTGGAACGAAGCGAAAACTAAATAGAAAATTAAAAAAGCCCCGATGATGGGGCTTTTTTAATCATCATATTTTTAATTATAACTTATTTACGCCCCCACCTAAAGCACGGTAAAGTTCTACCGCAGCAATCAGCTGAGAAGTTTTAACAGCGGCCAATGCTAATTCACTTTGCAAAGAATTACTTTGTGCCGTAATGACCTCTAAATAAGTAGCCATACCGTTCTTAAACAATAAGTTGGAGTTTTTAACCGCCTGCTGCAAAGTCTCTACTCGTTTTAAGGAAATAGCATACTGCTCTTGCAGCTTTTGTATTTTAACCAGTTCATCAGACACCTCGCCTGTGGCATTCAACACCGCCTGTCTAAACTGAATTACTACCTTTTCTCTATCTATTTTGGAAACCTCATATTCTGTCTTCAACTGTTTACGCTGAAATAGTGGTAGCGTAATGCCACCAGCCACTACCCCAAATAAGGAAGCAGGTACATTAAACCAATTACTCGCCTTTAGGGAATTTAATCCACCGCTGGCTGTAATACTTAATGTAGGGTATAAATTTGCCTTGGCAATACCTACCTCGGCATTGGCCATATTCAGGGCCAGCTCGGCAATCTGCACATCTGGTCTGGCACTCACCATGGCTGCTGGATAGCCCGATGCCAGTTCTACAGGAATTTTTATGCGCTCAAGGCTCGACTGGCGCTCTATTGCTGCGGGCACTTTTCCGGTGAGGATGCTGAGCGCATTTTCCTGGATAGTGATGGCCTGTTCTAATTCTGGAATCAGCTGTGCGGCCACCAGTTGTTGTGCTTCTGCCTGCTGGATGGCCAGCGAGGTAACCTGACCAACATCAAATTGCATCTTGATAATGCGCAAGGTGCTGTCGTTCAGCTTGAGATTTCTTCTCGCCACCTCCATCTGTGCATCCATCATCAGCAATTGGTAAAAACCTTGTGCTACATTGGCCACAATTCTGGTTTGCAAGGCCTTTCTGGCTTCAGCAGTTTGAAGGTAGGCGATCATGGCAGATTTCTGCTGGTTTTTAATCTTCCCCCAGATGTCTGCTTCCCAGCTTAAACCCAAACTGGCAGTATAGTCTTCAATATGTTTAGTGCCTAAAAACTGACTGGAGCTCAAGCCATTTAAACTATTGTCTGATGGTCGGTTTGAACTGGCCGAAAGCTGTAAATTTACCACCGGTATATTGCCCAGGCGTGCTTGTTTAAACAGCAGTTCTGCAGTTTCAATATTTTTAACCGCCAGCTGCAGGTCATAATTCCTCAACAAGGCTGTATCAATTAATTGTTGAATATCAGGCTCCTGGATAAAAGCTTTGACAGGTAAAATGGCAATGCTGCTGGAGTCACTGGCCACGCTGCCCCTAAAAGCAGCGGGCGTGGCATTGAGGGGTACGGGAATATCTTTCGACACTTTACATCCCATGGCCAGGGCCATGATAACGATGAGGAAAGCTGTATAATTAAGCGTTTTCATAAACAAGTTCTTTAATTGGAGTTACTTTTTTAGTTAATACCACGGTTGTACCGCTCACTCTTTCCTGTAAATACTGGAAGAAGATGAAAAGCACAGGAATGAACAGCAAGCCGAGCACCACACCGAACACCATGCCCCCGGCAGCACCAATACTGATGGAGTGATTTCCTAAGGCAGAAGGGCCAACGGCATTCATCATCGGAATCATGCCCACAATAAAGGCAAGGGACGTCATAATGATGGGACGAAGGCGCAGTTTAGCGGCTTCAATAGCAGAAGCTGTTAAAGATTTACCAGCACGCCTGCGCTGCACGGCAAACTCTACAATCAGGATGGCATTTTTGGCCAGCAAGCCAATCAGCATTACCAGTGCCACCTGCACATAAATATTATTAGAAATACCGGTTAAGCCAATGGCTGAAAACACACCTAAAATACCTGCTGGAATAGACAACACCACGGCGAAAGGCAAAATGTAACTCTCATATTGTGCGGCAAGCAAGAAATAAACGAAGATCAAACAAAGGCTAAAAATAATGGCCGACTGCCCGCTGGAAGAGATTTCTTCTTTCGTTAATCCGGTAAATTCATAAGAATAACCGAAAGGCAATTGTTGTGCCGCCACTTCTTCTACTGCTTTAATGGCATCTCCAGAACTATAACCGGGTTTAGGAATGGCATTGATACCGATAGAAGTAAACAAATTATACCTCGATACGTTCTCTGGCCCGTAAACACGTTTAAGTTTAACAATGGTATTGATGGGCACCATATTTCCAGAGCTGTTTTTAACAAACACCCCATCCATAGCCGATGGGTCTACCCTATTAACTTTATCTGCCTGCACCATCACACGGTAATATTTACCAAAGCGGTTAAAATCTGATGCTTGCGTACTTCCAAAATAAGCTTGCATGGTTTGCAATACGTCTTTAACACTTACCCCCAGCTGATCTGCTTTTTCATCATCCACCTGCAGCTCCAATTGTGGAAAATCTGCCCTGAAGGACGTAAAGGCAACGGCAATTTCCGGGCGTTTCATCAACTCCCCAATAAATTTGTTGCTAATGCCACTGAACTTATCTAGCTTACCATTTGTACGGTCTTGTAGAACCATATCCAGACCGTCGACATTACTAAAGCCCGGTACGGTAGGGAAAGTAAAGACAAAGAAATTAGCACCTTTAATAGTGGCAAGTTTGCCTCGCACTTCATTCATGATCTCGTTGATGTCTTTTACTTTTCCTCTTTCCTTACTAGGTTTGAGCAGGATAAAAGATACCCCCATAGAAGGACTTGACGATTGGGTAAGGATGTTAAAACCCGACAAGCCCATCAGTGTTTTCTTGGACTCCATGTCGCCAAGCTTGTTCTCCAGCTCTTTGATCACCTTAGTGGTACGGTCTAAAGAAGCACCTACAGGCATTGACAAGGAAACGGCAATAAAACCTTGATCCTCTGAGGGGATAAATCCTGAAGGTGTTCTTTTAACCAAAATACCAGTCAGCAGCAATACAATAACCAAACCAGCAACACTTACCCATTTAAAACGAATTAAAAAGCGCAGTGCACCAAGGTATTTGTTGGTCAGTTTGTCAAAGCCGGAGTTGAAACCTATAAAGAACTTTTCTTTAAAGGTTTTCTTTTCAGCAGGGTTTGCAGAATGATGGTTACTTTCTTTTAAAAATAGGGCTGTTAAAGCCGGACTTAATGTTAAGGCATTGACAGCAGAAATAACAATGGCAATAGCCAGTGTAAAGGCAAACTGTCTGTAGAATACACCTGTTGAGCCTTCCATAAAACCTACCGGTAAAAATACTGCCGACATCACCAGGGTGATGGAAATAATGGCACCGGTAATTTCGCTCATGGCAGAAAGTGTTGCTGCTTTTGGAGCTAGTTTGTGATGTTCCATTTTAGCATGGACAGCCTCTACCACCACAATGGCATCATCCACAACAATACCGATGGCGAGTACCAGGGCAAAAAGGGTAAGCAGGTTGATGGAAAATCCAAACAGCTGCATAAAAAAGAAGGTTCCTAAAATAGCTACCGGTACAGCAATAGCCGGAATTAAAGTAGAGCGAAAGTCTTGCAGGAAGATAAACACCACGATGAACACCAAAATAAAGGCTTCAATCAGTGTTGATTTTACCTGTTCAATAGAAATATCAAGGGAATCTTTGGTGTTATATAACATCAGGTATTTCACCCCTTTGGGGAAGTCCTTTGATGCTTTTTCCATTAAATTGGCAATGGCAATCTGAATTTCATTGGAATTGGATCCAGACAACTGCATTACTCCAATATTTACCCCCGGTTTGCCGTTTACACGGGTAAAGTTACCATAGGTATAGGTACCGAATTCTACCCGGGCAACATCTTTGAGCCTTAATATAGAGCCATCGGCATTGGTTTTTACTGCAATGTTTTCATAAGCTTCAGGTTTATCTAATTTACCCTTATATTTAATAACGTATTCAAAAGAAGCCGTGCTGCTTTCTCCAAATTTTCCCGGAGCAGCTTCCAGACTTTTATCCTGAATAGCGGCCGTTACTTCTTTCGGGGTCAGTTGGTAAGCTGCCATCTGCGCCGGATTTAACCATACACGCATAGAGTAGTCTTTGTTTCCACCAAAAATCAGGGCTTGTCCTACTCCCGGAATCCTTTTAATTTCGGGAATGATGTTGATCTGCGCATAATTGGCTAAAAAGGCCTGATCATAGTTAAGGGAATCTTCCGTAAACATATCCACTACCATGATTAAACTGTTCTGTTGTTTTGCGGTCGTAATACCTGCTTGTACAACTTCTACAGGGAGCTGACTCGTAGCCTGAGATACACGGTTTTGAACATTTACGGCCGCCTGGTCTGGGTTAGTACCCAGTTTAAAATAAAC
>NZ_JAZQPU010000202.1:0-6399 GCF_045628745.1 Pedobacter sp. | reverse complement strand
ATAAATATATACCTGTTATTACAAGATAAGGATCAATAATAAGATGATAATGATAATAGCACCTACTGAAAGATAAACACCACCGTTCATTGCACGGGCTTGGTTTTTCATTTCTTTCAATTCTTTACGTAATTCTTTCTTTTCAGTTCTAGACAAATTAGATTTATCCATGTTTCTGATTTCTTCAACACGGTCAGTAATTTTCTTGAATTGAACCTGTTGTTCAGCTGTTAATTCAGTTTTATTTTTATCTTTTGTCCCAGCAGCCATTGTAGGATTAGCACTAATGCCTAACATAAAAATAAGGGTCAGCGAGTAGATTAATTTTTTCATAATTTAAATGATTAAGTGTTTCTCCTTAAATAACAAAAAACCTACCAAAATTGTTGGCAGATTTTTTTATTAAAATTTAATGTGGTGAATTTCAGCTTTTTATAATCAATCATTTGATGTTTAATTAAAAGCTATCTAATTCTACCTATTCAATACTGTATAGCGAATGGAGCAATTATTTGATTTCGAATACGGTATTCACTACATAATTCAGTTTAATCTTTTTAAAATCAATCTCTGCAGCTTCTTCTGTATCTGCCGATGCCTTCATCATCATTACGTTAGAACGGTAGTTTTGTTGTGGAAAAGATTCGTTGTTTACTTCTTGTATGTCAATAACACTTCCCAATTGATTCCCCAGAGCTTCTACCATATAAGTGGCTTTTGCTTTTGCAGCCTGAAGCGCTTTAATTTTCAACTCTTTCTTTAAAGGTTCAATTTTAGAATAGTCATAACTTTCAATATTAGTATATGCAATTCCTTTTGGATCAATAGCCTCTAAAATTGCATTCCATTTATTCAAATCAGAAACCTTTAAACGATATTGTTTGCTGGCCAAGAAGTCAGGGTTTTTCTTTTTTGCTGTTGCTATATTATAACTCGAGAGATTATTAATTGTTAAGTTCTCTTTCGGGATTCCTGCACTTTGCACGGCGTTATACAATTGATTCTCCAGCGTGGTAATTTCTACTTTTTTCTTGCTGTTATTGTCTTTTAAATATTCTTTAAGGGAAATACTCAAATAAATAATATCAGGTGTAACCTCGGCTTCAGCTGTTCCACTTACAGTAACTTTTTTACGTAAATCTACTTGTTGCGCCATAGCGCTCATACTCAATAAGGCTATAAAGGTAAGGGCAAATAATTTTCTCATAATGTTTTATATATGTGGGTTTGATAGTAAGATGAAAATATCGTACCAAATCCACAAACGAAAAGGTAAATGCGCCTTTTATTCTTCAACTATTTCATTATTAGGTCCTATTTCTTCAACAATTTCTTCTTTGAAATACGTTTTCTGAAAAACAAGGATGAGGACGACTCCTACCGAAATAGCGGCATCAGCAATGTTGAACACTGGTCTGAAAAAGATATAATCTTCACCACCCCATATAGGCACCCAAGTAGGAAACACCCCTTCCAAAATTGGAAAGTAAAACATGTCTACCACACGGCCATGAAATAGGGAGGCGTAGTTGAAGATTTTACCGTAAAATACAGAGTCAATGATATTACCTAAAGCACCGGCAAAAATCATGGCTACGTTTAAGATTAAGCCTCTATGATACTTTTTCTGAATCAAGTAATGCAAGCCATAACCAATTCCGGCTACAGCTGCAATTCTAAAAAGAGATAAGGATAACTTCCCAAATTCACCACCAAACTCCAGTCCAAATGCCATACCGTTGTTTTCGGTAAAGTGAATGATGAACCAGTCGCCCAAAATCTTAAATTCCTGACCCAGGTACATATGGGTTTTGATCCATATTTTTAAGGCCTGGTCAAGAAGAAGAATAGTGAAAATGAGTAGTAAAGGTTTTGTATAGCCTTTCATTATGCCTGCTTCAATTTTGCTTCCATACTTAAGGTTGCATGTGGTACTGCACGCAAACGTTCTTTTTGAATCAGTTTGCCTGTTTCTCTGCAAATGCCATAAGTTTTGTTCTCAATGCGCACTAAAGCAGCTTCAAGGTTTTCAATGAATTTCTTTTGGCGGGCAGCCAATTGGTTGATTTGCTCTTTCTCTAATGTTGCCGAGCCATCTTCTAATGTTTTATAAGTTCCTGAGGTATCTTCAGTACCATTAGAGTTTGGGCTGCTTAAGGAATTAGTTAAAGAAAGAAACTCTTCCTTCGCCATTCTCAATTTTTCATTGATCAGGTCTTTAAATTCTTTTAATTCACTATCTGAATACCTTGTTTTTGTGGTGTTTTCCATAATAATTATTGTTTTTCTATCGAAATTGCTAGTTCAACATCATCAATGATGATTTTGTTTCCAGTTTGTACGCTTTCTGTTATTATTAAATCATCTGCCAAAATCTCTGAGCAAATGTATTGTTTATTCTGTTCGGCGGCTGTAGTAATCAGGTTATCCTTTTGTAAAGTCACCTTGATGCGGTCTGTCACTTCAAAATTTAATTCTTTCCTTAAATTTTGAATACGGTTAATCAATTCGCGCGACAAGCCTTCCTGTTTCAATTCATCCGTAATGGTAATGTCCAGGGCTACAGTAAGCTGACCCAGGTTTGTTACCTGCCAACCTGGAATATCTTCTGCGAAGATTTCTACATCAGTTAACTGAATTACATAAGCAGTACCAGGAATTGCCAGTTCACCATTGCTTTCAAACAAGGCCAATTGATTCTGACTTAAATTATTAATCGCTTCGGCAACTAATTTCATGTCTTTACCAACTTTCGGGCCAAGTGTTTTAAAGTTAGGTTTAATTTTTTTCTTTATAAAACCTGCGGTGTCTCTAATATACTCAATATCTTTAATGTTGGTTTCTGAAAGAATTAATTCTTTAACCAAATCTACCTTTTCTGCAAACTTTTGATCCAACAACGGAAGCAAGATTTTAGCTAATGGCTGACGCACATTGATACTGCTCTTTTTGCGTAAAGAAAGCGCCATAGAAGAGATGTTTTGTGCCAGTTCCATCCTTTCGTTCAACTCTTTATCAATCAGCTGGTTGTCAGCTTCTATCCATAAAGTAAGGTGTACAGATTCCGCTTTTTCATCTTTTACATTCTCAGTTAAATTCTGATATAACCAATCTGCAAAGAAAGGGGCTACCGGCGACATTAACTGGCTCAGGCTGGTTAAGCAGGTATATAAGGTTTCATAGGCAGCTTTTTTATCTGCTGTAAGTTCACCTTTCCAGAAACGGCGACGAGATAAGCGGATATACCAGTTACTTAAGTGTTCGTCTACAAAAGTTTGGATTGCTCTAGTTGCTTTTGTAGGCTCATAAGTATTATAACTTTCATCAACCTCATTAATCAGGTTTTGAAGTAGAGATAAAATCCACCTGTCTAACTCACTGCGTTCTGAAACCGGAGTAAGGTTATCTTTATCAATGCTAAACTGATCAATGTTGGCATACAAAGCAAAGAAAGCATAAGTATTGTAAAGTGTGCCGAAAAACTTTCTGCGCACTTCATCTAAGCCATCTGTATTGAATTTCAGGTTGTCCCATGGTGATGCGTTGCTGATCATGTACCAACGGGTAGCATCTGCACTATAGGTTTCAATGGTGCTAAAAGGATCAACGCCGTTACCTAAACGTTTAGACATTTTATTACCATTTTTATCCAACACCAGACCATTCGATACTACATTTTTGAAGGCAATACCAGGATTACCAACTTTTTCGTTGATCGCTTTAATCTCGTCACTGCTTTCACTCAACATGACCGCAATGGCATGCAAAGTATAAAACCAGCCACGTGTTTGATCCACACCTTCAGCAATAAAATCTGCTGGGTAAGAGCCTTCAAATTCTGCTGCATGCTCAAAAGGAAAATGCCATTGCGCATAAGGCATGGCACCGCTGTCAAACCATACATCAATTAAATCAAGTTCTCTGACCATTCTTTCCCCTTTAGAAGAAGTTAAAATGACATCATCTACATAAGGGCGGTGCATGTCTTTTAACTCAAAGGAAGCATCCATAAAACCTGCTTCCACAGATTTTTTGATCTCTTCATTAAGTTCAGCCAAAGAGCCTATACACTTTTCTTCTTCACCATCTTTAGTACGCCAAATTGGTAAAGGTGTTCCCCAATATCTTGAGCGTGATAAGTTCCAGTCAACCAGGTTCTCCAGCCAGTTACCAAATCTACCTGTACCGGTAGCTTCAGGTTTCCAGTTGATGGTTTTGTTTAAAGCCACCATTTTTTCCTTTACAGCAGTAGTTTTAATAAACCAGCTGTCAAGTGGATAATATAAAATGGGCTTATCAGTTCTCCAGCAATGTGGATAACTGTGTTCATATTTTTTTACGTCAAACGCTTTATTGTCTTCTTTTAATTTGATGGCAATGAGCACATCTGTAGGTTTAAAATCGGGGTTTTTGCGTTCTTCGTCGCTGTAATATTCTTCTTTTACGTAACGGCCGGCAAAATCTGTTACTTCGACAACAAATTTACCTTGTTTGTCTACCAAAGGGGTTTCATTGCCTTTTTCATCTTTTACCATTACCGAAGGCACACCATTTTCTTTGGCAACCCTGAAATCGTCAGCACCAAAAATAGATGCCGTATGAACAATTCCTGTACCATCTTCTGTAGTCACAAAGTCACCCGGGATAACCCTAAAAGCATTTTTCTCCAGCTCATCATTGGTCACATAGTTCATCAGCTGGTGATAACGTAAATCCACCATTTCCTTACCGCTAAATTCAGCAGTAATGGTCCAAGGAATTAATTTATCGCCACTCTTATAAGCACTAAAGTCTAAATCCTTCGCATCGTTTTTAAAATGTTTAGCCACCAGTTCTTTGGCTAACACAACGCTTACCGGTAAATAGGTGTAAGGGTTAAAAGTTTTCACCTTTACATAACGGATCTTCTCACCAACGGCTAAAGCACAGTTAGAAGGCAAGGTCCATGGTGTAGTGGTCCATGCAAGGATAGCGGTTTCTTCCTGCTCATTCTCAAAAAGCACTTCCATTAATGGATGTGTTTGTGTTTTCTTTAAAAAGAACTGAGCGGTGATAGAAGTGTCTTTCAACATTTTGTAGGTGCCAGGCTGGTTAAGTTCATGCGAACTTAGCCCTGTACCTGCAGCAGGCGAATAAGGTTGTACGGTATAACCTTTATACAAGAAACCTTTGTTATAAAATGATTTCAGGATCCACCAAAGGCTTTCCATGTAATCATTCTCATAGGTAATATAAGGCTTTTCAAGATCTACCCAATAACCCATTTTCTCTGTGAGGTCATTCCATACATCGGTATATTTCATTACTTCCTGGCGACAGGCAGCATTGTATTCTTCAACAGTAATTTTTTTACCGATATCTTCCTTGGTGATCCCTAGTTTTTTCTCTACAGCAAGCTCTATAGGCAAACCGTGAGTATCCCAGCCACCTTTACGTTTTACCTGAAAACCTTTCAGGGTTTTGTAACGGCAAAAAATGTCTTTAATGGCGCGTCCCATCACGTGGTGAATCCCTGGCATTCCATTGGCCGATGGCGGACCTTCATAAAAAGTAAATGTGTTCTCTTTGGAACGGGTGGAAATGCTCTTTTCAAAGATGTTTTCCGATTTCCAAAAGTCAAGTATTTCTTTGCCTATTTTAGCTAGTTCCAGTTGTTTGAATTCCCTATACATCTATCCAGTATCCTTAAAAATTAAGGACGCAAAGTTAACGTATTAGAATTGAAAATGATAGCTTTGTAACTAATTTGTTTTATGACTAAATACCTGAAAATTGGGATGATATGTATGTTGGCGGCAGTTCTTATCATGCCGCTTGCCTTCCTGCTAAAGAACACCAACATTGCTGCTGCAATTACACTTATTGTGGCGAGTATGTTACTGGAGGTTATTGGTTTGATTTTTGTTATAGTGAGCTTGATAAAAAAGAGGAAAATAAGCAAACTACAGGATGATAAAAAAACTTAAACTTCAAAAGGGCGTGATAGCGCTGATTCTCGGCCTGATAGCGCTGGTGATCTATCAAATAATGGACACACGTGAAATGGAGAGTAGTATATATGCCCTTGAAGCGGCCGGTGTGTTGTTTATGGCAGGGGCACTGTTATTCCTATATCCTATACTGTTTTCAAAGAAAGACAAGGAGGGTAGGGTAGAGCTTGAATCAGACAAACATCCGGTAAAGGAGCTGGAGAAATAAAAAAGCTTTAAACAGAAAAAACCGCCCTTTTTGAGGAGGACGGTTTTTACAATATATGTAATAAGGAACTTTAGATTACTTGAACATTTACTGCATTTAATCCTTTACGACCTTGTTCTTCATTGTAAGAAACTTTATCGTTTTCACGGATTTCGCCTAATAGGCCACTTGAGTGAACAAAGATTTCTGCACCACCATTTG
>NZ_JAZQPU010000201.1:0-7716 GCF_045628745.1 Pedobacter sp. | reverse complement strand
TTAGAGCGAAGGTAACGCACGTAAGTGTCGGCAGGCAAATAAACTCCAGCCAAATGACCAATGTGTACCGGACCATTGGTATACGGTAAAGCCGCCGTAACGGTATATCTCTTTATTTTGCTGTTATCCAAAACTATTTTTATTATTTTGGCCAAATATAAGTGTTTTACCAATGATTAAACAGCCAGCGTATCTAAAAAAGGGTGACAAAATTGCCATCGTATCCCCAGCAAAAAAATTACCTAAAAAAATTGACCAGGCTGTAGCACTTTTTCAACAATGGGGACTAGAAGTGATCATCGGCGAAAGTGTCTATGCTGACTATCATCAGTTTGCCGGAACCGATCAATTAAGAACCCAGGATATCCAAAACTTTTTAGATGACACCTCGGTTAAGGCCATCATTGCAGCACGTGGAGGCTATGGTACTATCCGCATTATCGACGAGCTTGATTTTACAGTTTTCCGCGAAAGTCCTAAATGGATTGTTGGTTTTAGCGACATCACGGTATTGCTCTCCCATCTTTTCAGCGCAGAGAACACGCAAAGTATCCACGCACAAATGCCTTATACTTTTGAGGAAGCCACACCAGATTCTTTAGAATCTCTTAGGAAAGCACTCTTTGGCGAGCCCCTTCATTATGAATATACCAGTACTTTTAAAAATAGAGCCGGCAAGGCTGAAGGGATCCTCATTGGTGGTAACTTAACTTTACTTGCTATGGTGCAGGGTTCTGTTTCTGAAATGGACTATACCGATAAAATACTCTTTTTAGAGGATGTAGGTGAAGGTGAAGCCTCCATTGACCGCATGATGAGGATGCTGAAACGCAGTGGCAAACTGGCTAAATTAAAAGGCCTGATTGTGGGTGCATTTAATGAATTAGAGGTAGAGAAAATCCCCTTCGGACAAACACCGGAGGAGGTGATCTGGGAGGTGGTAAAAGAATATGACTACCCGGTTTGTTTTAATTTCCCTACAGGTCATATTGACGATAATAAGGCGATGGTATTGGGGAAGATTGTAAAATTGTCAATTGATCAGCACTGCATTTCGATGGATAAATTTTAATCCTACTGAAATTAATGTAAGCGAAAAATATTTAAGACGAAAGGACATTAAATCGGAGTTAAATTATTATTTTTAGTTCATGAAAAGAATTTTTTACACCGGCGCACTCTGCTTTTGTTTGTTTTCCACCAATCTATTAAGTAGCCAAGCTCAAGGTGTTACAGTTAGTGGAGATGGTCAAGGAATTTATTTTGTAGGAAATACTTATTCCAATTTAACGGGTTCACCTTACTTATACGAAGATTGGGCCAAAGGCTACGTTAAACTAGCTAATGGTACCGTTTATCGTGACTTATTTGTGAAATACGACCAGGTTAAAGATGAACTCATTTTTTTGAATGAGAAAAAATCACCACAACTCTTTAGTCAACCAGTTACCGAATTTACAATAGTTAATATTAACGAAGGCGTTGAAACAAAAAGAACTTTCATCAATGGTTTCCAATCTATGGGCGATGCTAATTCAAAAACATATTATGAATTATTGGTTGCCGGCAATACAAAGTTAGTTAAACATATTTCTAAAAAGGTTGTAGAGGAAAGAGGTAACGGGTCCATTTTAGTGAATAAACAAGTTAAAGAAACAGCCAAATACTACCTTTCAATGGCTGATAACCTATATCCCATAAAGCGAGATCAGAAAGCTATTCTTGTCACTCTGAAAAGTAAGGCAACAGAACTAACTTCCTTCATTAAGGAGAACAATTTGAATCTTAAAAAAGATGGTGACCTCATCACCTTAATATATTATTACAATACACTATAGATTGACATAGTGTGATTCAAGAATGAATAAAAAGGTATGATCATGAGCTTAATGGTCATACCATATCCCCACCTCGCCTAGTCTGCACATTTACAATGAAAACGCTCAACGTAAAACTTGTCACCCCAAGTGGTCATATAATAACAACCTGTTTTAGCGCTTAAATATAATTGTTGATTGGCACCCTTCTCATAATTACCACACGTAGGATCAGTTTTTCCAACTTGAGTCTCCTTCTTGCATCCAATGAATATTACTGAAAGGAAAACTATTGAAGCCGTCAGGTAAATTTTAAATATTTTCATTCCCTAAAGTACCATTTAGTTTCCTTAACAGGCACATCATAACGAATTGATTAGTACGCACTTCCTTATTAATTCACATTACATCGAGTATAAAACAGCATGCCATTCATCAAATACATTTTGGTTCATAGTGCATCCATAAAAAAATCACCTATTAAAGACCTCTATAATAGAGATCCTTAATAGGTGATTAAGTAATGTAAACTTGTTTTTGACTATCTTATAATAGCAAGTACTAAGCGGTAGCCTTGGTTACCACTAATTGTATATCCTGATTTATCAACACTTGCAATGCTCACTGGAATGATGTAACGTCCAGCAGTCAAAGTTGAAGGTACAAAGGTTAATTTAATTGAACCATCTCTACTACCAGCTGCAATTTTAGCTACTCCTCCATCAGAAAGAGTAATCTTATCTGTTGGCATACGTACATATCTAGATGCTGCAGCAAGAGTTGCATTATATGCTGCAATCTTGGTATCCGCTTGATCTATGCTTAATGTAACACCTAAGTCTTCTTTTGCAGGATCATTTGCAGAAAGGTGGACTGGAACTGTAACTACTACTGGAGTAGTTGCAGGTAAGAATGTTGCAGGCGTAGTAGCAGGGCTAACTGCTAAAGGATATGTACCAGTTGTTGTAAGGGTAGTATTAGCTGATGGAATATCAATTACTTTATATGCATCTGTACCAATAACCCCATATTTGTGATTTTCAAAATCATCATCTTTAACACAAGATGCAAATACCAAAGTAAGCATCGTGAGTGACAATATTTTCGTTATATTTTTCATTTTCATGTCTTTGTTATTTATTATTTGTCCCAAAAAATCGTAGAAGTCTGAGGGTTAATTGCCCCTTCTGCTGCAACAACAGCAGAGTTGTAGTTATATTCATTTTGTGGGTATTGCAAACGCAATGGAATCACATTAGTTCCTCTTGAAGGGTTTAAAGATAATGGAAGATCTGCTGGAACGCCTAACCTTCTGTAATCTACATAAGCTTCAAAGTTATTAATGCCTGGTAATGCTAAATATCTCTGCATTGCAATTAATCTCGTTTTATCTGTTGCAGCAGCCCAGTTTACTAGTGGGTTAGCACTTGCAATATAAGCATTAGCAGTAGCTGTTGCATTGGTAACACCTAACCAGATAAAAGATTCTCTGACAGCATTTTCATAAGCAGTTTGTGCAGCTACGCCTGTAAGCCAGCCTCTTTGTGCTGCTTCTGCCTGTAAAAATAAACTTTCAACTGAAGTAAATATCCATTGTGGCTGAGTTGCACTTTTTGCAAGACCCGGACCTGCAACATCTGATGAGTTTGCTGCTTTATATGGATCTGTGTTTGGAAGATTTTCTCCATAATTATAGCCGTAATAAGTATTACCTGCTACAGGAATTGCAGCCTTGCTGAAAATATACTGGTAACGTATATCTTCGAACGCGGCATTACCTGGACTACGGTATTTATTTAACACAAAATTATTAGCTCTGTTATAATTATCAAGAACACCTAAAGCTGATACTTTATAGGTATTCCAAAAAGGATTCTGTTGTCCGTCAGAGATGGCATAGCCTGCTTTAACGCTGGCGGTTTCACCTGTTGCCAAAAAGCCTGATCCATCAGCAGTGATTTTAGATACAACGTCAGTAACTGTTGCAGATGTCACCACTTGAGATTCATGAATAAGCAATTTTAAACGTTGTGTATTCACCAACTTACGCCATAGAGTGGTGTTTCCACCAAAAACAATATCAGCTTTTTTGATGTCATCATTAACTTCTGCAGTTGCAAATAATTTTGCAGCAGCATCTAGCTGTACAAGCAAATCAGCATAGATATCAGCACCTTTATCATAAGCAGGCAAAATGTTTCCCTGGAAATCAAAAGCCTTAGAATAAGGAACGTTATTGTATTGATCTACCAGGTACATAAAGCCAATAGCTTTAATGGTTTTTGCTGCAGCTTCATAAAATGTCTGGCCACTTACTACAGCCTTTTTTTCCATTAAGTTTGCATCAGTTAGAATATCATACCAACCATTATTGCTGGTATTATTCCATTGTCCAGCTTGGTAAGTAGTAGTGATTGCATACGATTCTGGTTCAACAGTCTGGCCATAAGTACCAGAACGCGACCAATATCCCATCCACATGGCAGCATAATCATATCCTGTTGCCGTTCTAACGCCTACATTATGTAATGTTCTTGGCAATAGAAGCGCTGGAGTAATTGATTGTTCAGTTGGTGAATTCGGATTTTCGTTAATATCGAAGAATTCTTTTTTACAGCTTGTTGCGACCAGCAACATTAATGTAAAAATTGGAAATATAATCTTTTTCATCTCTTATCTTTTTATATAAATATAATTTAAAACTTGATGGTAATGTTACCACCAACAGTTCTAACAGGAGGGTTAATCGTGGAATTACTAATACCGGCCTGATTACCTGAAGTTACACCAGTAGAGTTACCGTTTCCAAAGCTAGTTGCAGAAGGACTGAAAGTAAAATCTGGATCAGTATACGCATTAGATTTTGGTAACCA
Organism: Pedobacter sp.; assembly: GCF_045628745.1. Lineage (GTDB taxonomy): Bacteria > Bacteroidota > Bacteroidia > Sphingobacteriales > Sphingobacteriaceae > Pedobacter. Next base: position 3,026 of record NZ_JAZQPU010000201.1, on the reverse strand, counting down.
TAACACTAAATTTCTAGCTGTTAACGCAATGTTTAAGCCCTTAATGATAGATTGATTTCCTAAAAGGTTCATTGGAATATCGTAACCTACAGATAACTCACGGAATCTCCATGAAGCTGCACTTGTAATAAAGTTACTCGCAACAGATCTGTAAACACCAGTATAGAAAGTTTCAGGGTTTGTAACTGTAACATTAGTATTGTCTACATATTCTCCGTTAACTAACAATGAAGAGTTAGGGAACACGAATCTTTGACGGTTATTAGCTGCTGTAGCTTCAGAAACCCCAGTCCATGCCATTGCATTACCTATATCATGGTATGCTGAATAACCACCTTTGTATTCAAATAATGCTGAAACATTTAATCCTTTATAACGAATAGATGGGTTAATACCTACAATCCATTTAGGCATGGTATTACCAAATACTTTTGTGTTTGGATCAACCGATGGCAAACCACTTACAGCATTTACAATTACTCTACCTTGTGGATCTCTTAAATAATCAGTAGCTCTGATTACAAAAGCAGGAGCTCCTGTCAAAGCATAATTTGCTGCAGTTGTATAACCACCAATAGAAATTTGATCTAAACCAGGATAAACTGTTTTAATCTCACTATCGTTGTAAGTACCGTTTACTCTTAAATCAAATTTCACCTCTCCAAGGTTAACTAAAGGAGTTAAGCGTAAATCTAATTCAAAACCTTTGTTAACAAAGGAAGCCGCATTTACATAAGCACTGTTGTAACCTGTTGCACCTGAAATATTAATCGGGATAATTTGGTTGGTATTATCTTGATTGAAATAAGTCGCATCAATATTAATTCTGTTGTTAAAGAAACCAGATTCAAAACCAGCCTCAAAAGCTTTAATAAACTCAGGTTTAAGGTTTGCATCATAAATAGTATTATCAGCAGAATAACCAGGTAATGAACCGTATGGAAATCCTCCGCCTTGAGAGAAGGTTGCTTGTAATAAGTAAGGATTAATATCAGCATTACCTGTTTTATTCCATCCACCTCTTAATTTGAAGAAAGAAAGAACACTGTTATCTTTCAATGCACTTATTGCATCTGTAAGCACCAATGATCCACTAACTCCTGGATAGAAGAATGAATTGTTATCTACACCTAACACTGAAGTTTGGTCGGTACGACCAGTAACCTCAACGTTTGCCCAGCCTTTATAGCTTAAACCAGCACTACCATAATAAGAAAATAACCTGCTTCTTCTTGAAGGTGAAGAACCTGTTAAATTACCAACACGTTGAGACACGTTATATAAATCAGGAACTACTAAACTAGTAGCACCAATTCTAGTATCACGTAAATCATCCTGACGGAAATAAGTACCTACAATAGCGGTTACTTTAAAATCATCGTTAAGTTGTTTAGTTGCATTTGCAAAAAACTCTGATGATAAACGCTGACTTCTGTATGCACGTTCTTCAAGTGCTGCAGGAAGTGGACCTAATCCTCTTGATACACCAAAATCATTTGGCATTTCACCTTGAGAAGTTCTTCTTTCATCAACAGTTTGTGAAGTTAAGCCTGCACGGTAAGTGAAGTTTAACCAGTCAGCTGCTTTGAAGTTTAAATCTAAATTTGTCAATAAATCAGATCTTTTACCTTTTTTTCTCCAGTTATCTAAAGCAAAGTATGGGTTTAATCCATAAGATGTATAGATATTGTTATACTGCGACCATTTATCATTTTCAAAATCCTTGTATGAAGTCAATGGAACATGAGCCGCAGTATTGAAAATTAAGTTCATCAAACCCTGGTTTAAACCAATGTTTTGTGATGAATTATAATCAGACATTGCCTCACCATCAAAAACATTATAGTTTTGTTGAATGTAATTGGTATTGATACCAACTTTGAATCTACCGTATTCTTTAGATGTATTTAAACGGATACCAGTTCTGCGATTTTCATCATCAGGAACAATACCTTTGCTGTTTGCATCTTGAATACTTAAAAAGAAATCTTTATCTGAATAAGATACATCATTTTGAATGATAGATCCTGTGTTAAAGAATTCTTTTCTGTCATTTTTTGCAGAATAAGTAGTAGTTTGAACAGAACCGTCAGGCAATGGCTCACCTAATTCAACAATAGATCCATCAAATGCTGGTCCCCATGACCAGTTTTCATATGGTGTATATTCACCACCAACTGCGCTAGTTCCACCACCACCGCTACCAAATTTCTCTTGGAATTTTGGAAAGAAGCTAATGCTTTGAAATTGAGTTGAATTACTTAAAGTAATTAAAGGTTTACCATCTTTAGTTCCTTTTTTGGTTGTTACAATAAGTACACCGTTTCTTGCATCAGAACCATAGATAGCTGCACCAGCTGATCCTTTTAAAACTGTTACGTCTTGAATATCATTTGGGTTGATAGAAGATAAAAAGTTAATATCCGATTGAACACCATCTAACAATAACAATGGATTGTTATTACCAGTTAATGAACGGATACCTCTTAAATTGATCTTCACGTTCTCAAATACACCACTGTTAGTTGTGGTAATATTCAAACCAGAAACTTTACCCTGTAAACCATTTGCAAGATTTACTGCACTCGCAGCAGTCAGTGTTTCATTATTCACTGCCGTAGCTGCATAGCCGATTTCTTTTTTCGGTCTTTGGATACCTAAAGCACCAGTAATAACAACCTCAGATAATGCTCTTGCATCTGGTTGTAATACAACGTTAATTACATTAGAAGCACTTAAGGTTCTGCTTTGTGCACTATAACCAATAAATGTAAATTCTAAAGCTGTTGCGCCTGCAGGAACCTTAATGGAATACTTTCCACTTCCAGTTGTTGCGGCACCAATTTGTGTTCCTTTTACTCTTACAGAAACGCCAGGCAATGGTTGTCCATCATCTTGCCCTGTAACTGTACCAGTAATCGTCCGTTCTTGAGCAAATGCTGAGAAAGCAATAAGCATCAACACGAACAAACTTTGTAGAAGTTTTTTCATGAATTTTAAATTTTAGGTGAATAATAATCCCTAAA
>NZ_JAZQPU010000200.1:0-1646 GCF_045628745.1 Pedobacter sp. | reverse complement strand
GTGTTTTAAAAACAACTGGTCTTCAGCAGCCACGGCAGCCCTTTTCATATTGTCGGACATGTCCTTGAAATCAACCCACTTTTTTTCTATCTTAAAAGATTTGCCTGCTGCTTTACGTTCAAAATTTCTTCCAATCATTAACAAGGTAATCGGTGGATTGATAAAACGATAGGCAAGTACCCATAAAATGCTAACCAATATGAACCAGATCAGGATTTTGCTCAGCAGGGAGCTTATTTTTTTGAGTAGTGGTTGTTTCCCTTTTGGAGAAACGCGTTTCTTTATTGCCATCGCTCAAAGCTAGCAAAAACATTATTCAGTTAAAGAAAGCAAATTATTAACAAGAGGGAAATTTGTATATTTACACCTTATTTATAGCTAAATAAAACGTCCTTAATCCATAGAATCAAATGAAATTCACTGCATCAAGACTCTCTGAAGGCAACAAAGCTTTCCCGGTAGAGATCCATTTAGAAGAGAACAATATAGAAATTAAAAAACCCGGTGTTTTTAGTGGCGATTCAAAGTATTTGAATTATGAAGACATTACGGCCATTGAAGTTGACTCACCGATGATTGGCTTTTCTACCATCAGGTTGTTCATTAATGGCAATAAAATAGAAGTTAAAGGTTTCTCTAAGAGTGACGTTAAAGAAATCAGGAAACTGATTGACGAAGGCCGCAGCCGCCGAAGAAAATAAAACCCCAAAAGGGCTTGTTAACATTAGCTTGTGGTTACCTAAACTGCATTTCTGAAGCAGCCCATCGATGATTGCATCAATCTTTCCCCTGCATCAGCATAAAAAGACATAAAAAAAGCGTCCTGAAATTCAGAACGCTTTTTTTATGCTTGTTGAAAAGAGCTTACTCAGCTACAACTTCGAAAGGAACTTTAACTTTCACTTCTTTGTGTAAGTTTAAGTTAGCGATATATTCACCAACAAATTTAGGTTCAGTTTCGAAAGTAATACGGCGACGGTCAACATCAAAACCTTGCTGTTTCAATGCGTCAGCAATCATAATAGTGTTTACTGCACCAAAAATCTTACCTGTTTCACCAGCTTTAGCACCGATAGATAACTTCACGTCAGTTAAACGTTCAGCAATACCTTCAGCATCTTTCTTAATTTTATCTTGTTTAAAAGCAGCTTGTTTTAAGTTTTCTGCTAATACTTTTTTAGCTGAAGGAGTAGCCAAAGCACCAAATCCTTGTGGGATTAAGTAGTTACGACCATATCCTGGCTTTACATTCACGATATCATCTTTTTCCCCTAGGGATTTGATATCTTGTTTTAAAATAATTTCCATGTTTCAGCTCCTATTTTAATTGGTCAGCAACGAAAGGTAACAAACCAATGTGGCGCGCACGCTTTACAGCCTGAGCCACTTTACGTTGGAATTTCAATGAAGTACCCGTTAAACGGCGAGGTAAAATTTTACCTTGATCATTGATGAATTTCAACAAAAAGTTTGCGTCTTTGTAATCAATATATTTAATACCATTTTTTCTGAAACGGCAATATTTTTTTCTGTTATCGTCCACTTTTGGAGCGGTAACATATTGTATTTGATCCTTAGCCATTATACTGCAGCCTCCTGTTTAGGTTTTTTGTTAAAAGCACCACTGCGTTTTTTCTCATTGTAAG
>NZ_JAZQPU010000199.1:0-3653 GCF_045628745.1 Pedobacter sp. | reverse complement strand
GATGGCCTCTCTGATGTACAATACAAGAAAACATTAATGCAGGTCAGTGGCCTGAATGAATTGGTTAAAAATATGCACCCTAAATTAAGTGCCAACCAAACCTTGCTTATGATGGAATTTGTGTTGCATGGCCTGGCAGAGTATTCACAGCTTAATAAAAAATACCACGAAGGTGGTTTTGGTTTCTCTGATATGTTCGACAGCCTGTTCAGCAATGAGCATGATGAAGACGATGATATAGATTTCAGATAGAATGGGGAGAACATTATACCTTATAATGCTAACTGTGATGATGTTGGCATTGGACTACTACTGTTACAAAGCCATCTTAGCTGTATTTAAAAATTGGAAACCAAAAACGAAGTTCTTTTTTACTACACTCTGGTGGACTTATACCGTTGTGTTAACATTGGGCGTATTTGCAAGCATTTATTTAAACCTGTTTCTTTCCTTAAGGGCAGTTATATTAGTGGCTTACTTTTTAACGGTAGCCTGTAAGTTTGTGCTGCTACCCTTTTTGCTGATTGATGACCTTCGCCGACTGGCCATTAAATTATTCCGCAAAAAAGAAACGCCAGCACCCCTTACTCCTGCAGTAGAAAATACAGAGGCTATCAGTCGCTCTTCCTTTTTAGTTAAAGCAGGTTTAGTGGTTGCAGCCGTTCCTTTGACCTCTTTAACCTGGGGCATTGTTTCTGGTGCTTATGATTATACCGTAAGGCGAGTGCCCCTTATTTTGCCTAATTTGCCTAAAGCTTTTGATGGTATTACCATGGCCCAGATTTCTGATATCCACTCGGGCAGTTTCTACAATAAAAAAGCGGTAAACGGTGGTATAGATATGCTGCTGGCAGAAAAACCCGACTTTGTGTTCTTTACCGGCGATTTGGTGAACGACATGGCCTCAGAGATGCGCCACTACCAGGATATCTTTGCAAGGGTAAAAGCACCTTTAGGCGTTTATTCTTCCCTGGGGAACCACGATTATGGCGATTATCATTTTGGTAAAGCACCTTCTTTGGCAAAAGCAAGAAACCTGCAGGATGTGATTAAAACACACAAAACCATGGGCTGGGATTTACTGATGAACGAGCATCGCCGCCTTAAAGTAGATGGTGAAGAAATTGGTATTGTAGGGATTGAAAACTGGGGTACCGGTCGTTTTCCTCGCTATGGACGGATGGACCTGGCCATGAAAGATACCGATGACCTGCCAGTAAAACTTTTGTTAAGTCATGATCCTTCACACTGGCGTTTGCAGGTATTAGAAGAATACCCGCAAGTTGACGCCATGTTTAGCGGCCATACCCATGGAATGCAATTTGGAGTACGCCTAAAAGAAATGCAATGGAGCCCTATTCAATATATTTATAAAGAATGGGCAGGCCTATACCGCGAAAAGCACCAGCAGCTATATGTTAACGTAGGTTACGGCTTTCTGGGTTACCCCGGCAGGGTAGGCATTTTGCCAGAAATCACCATATTTGAACTGAAGCGGGCTTAATTAGCCCGCATTAAAACGATAACCAACACCCCGTACGGTTTGTAACAACTGTGGATTGTCTGGGTTAAGCTCTATTTTTTTGCGCAGCCTAACAATATGCATGTCAAGCGTACGGGTGTTTACATCAGAGTTGTAACCCCATACCACCAACATCAGCTCTTCGCGGTTAATCACATTATTAGGGTTCCTCAGAAAGTACAAGAGAATCCTGTTCTCCAGGATGGTCAACTCAATTTTCTTGCCCTGTCTTATTAAACTGTGTATATTAGGATGATGTTCTGTATCACCAAAGCGGTGAATTTCAGACTTGTCATTGTTCAGCAAAAACTTAACCTTACTTTCCAGCATGGCCACTAATACATCCATATTAAAAGGTTTGGTTACATAGTCTGAAGCACCGAAATTATAAGCATCAATTTTATCTATATCTTGTGCCTTGGCGGTCATCATGATAATTAATTTATCAAAACCCAGTCGGCGAACTTCTTCACAAACCTGTGCACCCTGCATACCCGGCAACATCCAATCTAATAAAACTATGTCTGGTTTTTCAGCTAATATCATGTGTTTCGCGGTTTCTCCGTCGCCAGCTTCCAACATGTCGTAACCTTCTGCTTTTAAACGATGAACCACTAGAAAACGCAAGTTCTCATCATCCTCCACTATTAATATTTTAATTCCTTTAGACATTTATTTTAGTCGTTAAATGGTAATACAATTTTAAACTCTGTTCCTTTGTTAACTTTACTTTTAACAGAAATTTCGCCCTTCATAAAGTTAACAAGTTCCTTACAGAAAGCCAAACCCAGGCCTACGCTGCCATTCTGGTTATAGATATTCTGTATGCGGTAAAACTTTTTAAAGATACTGCCAATCTGTGGCGATGGTATGCCTATACCCTGATCTGTAAAAGTAAATATTACCTTTCCTTTTTGTAAGCGTGCGGTAATATGCAATTTTTTACGCTCCGGCGGCGAATATTTATAAGCATTCTCTGCAAGGTTATCAAACAAACTCCCCAGCAACACCGGATCGGTTTTAAAAGTACTTAATCCTGAAATTTCATAGGTAAAGTCAAAATCAGGGTGTTTTAACCGATGAGATTCAATGGTATTCTCAATAAATTCGCGAACGTAAATGATCTCCTCATTCAGCTGTATGGCTTGATTTTCAATTTGTGTAAAAGCCAGCAATTTATTCATCAATCCGTTGAGCTTATCGGCTTCCTCATCAAGAATCCTTCCATACATTTTCATTTCCCGGTCTGATAAGGACGTAGCACTTTTTATATTGTTACCAGCAATTTTTATGACGCTCACGGGGGTTTTAAACTCATGGGTAAGGTTATTTACAAAATCATATTGTAGCTTAAACATCCTGTGGTTAATATTCAGGTTGCGGTAAATTAAATAGGCCACAAATACCAGGATACCATAAAAAACAAGGATCACCATGGCGATAGGCAGAAAATACAACATGATTTCCTTGTCGATAAACGTTTTTGCAGAGATAAAGTAGAGCTTATAATCAGAAAACGGTCCAGGCAGCGTTATTTCCGTGGCTTTATATTCCCATGAGGTCTCTATAGGGTCGTAAGTAAGGGGTTCTATACGGATGTTCTGGTATAAATGCTTGTAGCGGTTAATGATCTTTATTTTAAAAGGATCAAGGTGAAAAGTCAGCATATCTTGCTGGTAAACTGGTGCAGGATCGAGTTTTTTCCGCAGCATCTGCTTATAAACCTTCAGGTCTTCAAACCTGGGAAAATTGAGGTAGGTAATTTTATTAGACCTTACAATACTTAAATGACTAAAAAGCTGGTCTTGGGTGGGTGCTTTTGTCGTGTCTAAACTTTCAATAAAAGAAATGAGCTTGATGCCAAGGGCATTAAAATCATCACCACGTTTAAAGCTCTGGTGGCCGTCTGCAGAAAAAAGCTTAACCGAATCTGCAGGAATATAACTGCCGAACTGATAAATGGCTTTTGGACCAAAAGAAAAATTGCCCGTATTTAAACCATCCTTTACAGGGCTATTGGTAACTTCAGAATCATAAAATACCACCTTAGATACAAAAGGATATTGCAGCAATAGCGTATCTACATATTTTGCGGTAGTAGCAGAGTCAAGGTAACCATTGTAATAAGAAA
>NZ_JAZQPU010000198.1:0-1976 GCF_045628745.1 Pedobacter sp. | reverse complement strand
ACCTTAGCGTCCGAATAGTGCTTAAATAACAAAATATGTGTTTTTACACGTTATTCAACAAGAAAATAGAATAAACCTAATGATTAATATATCCTTTAACAATTAACTATGAAAAGAAGATTTACTTTTTTAGTCCTAAGCTTTTTCCTGTTGTGGGGTACACAGGTAAATGCGCAAATTACATCTAACATGTCTATCGACAGTACGATTCGCAACAAAGTTTCCATCGTTGGAACAGTTTCTACACAAGGCCTTGGTATTGACTTAAAATATGCACCGGTACCAAGCTTTAAGATCCGTGTGGGCGCAAGTATTTTACCTGTAGACCTTACTACTGCTTACAGCATCCGTCAAGAGCCGACCAATGTAGATTTGGAAGCCAAATTTTCTAATGCTCACTTAATGTTCGACTGGCATCCATGGATCAACGAGAGTTCGCTTTCTCGTAAAGTGATCTTAACGGCTGGTGCGGGTTATTTCTGGGAGCATACAGCTTCTGCTGTGGTATCTTACAATGGTGTGTATAACTATGGAGATATTGAAATCCCTAGTGAAGACCTTGGTCAATTAACGGGTACTGTAAAATGGAAGAAAGTAGCGCCTTATTTAGGCTTTGGCTTTGAAAACCCATTCCCAAAAAACAGGTTCAACGTTGGTTTTGCAGTAGGTGCTTATTACCTGGGCGAACCTGATGCAACATTAACAGGAACTAAATTCCTGGTTAGAAACGTAAGCAATCAAGCACAGTTTCAGAAAAACATGTCTAACTACCGTTTATTACCGGTAGTACAAATTAACCTGAACTTTGCACTGTAAACTTTAACCTTATCTTTATGAAAACATATTTTAAAATATTTACCATTCTACTTTTTGTAGCCTTCGCTTTTACGGGTTGCAGAAATCCTGCCTACGAAATTGATGTGCTATTAGATGCTGATGTCATCCAATACAAAGCAACCCTTATTTTAAAGGATGCCAATGGCGCAGTTTTACCTAATAACTTAAATGTTGCCATCGCTGGCGCAGATGCTAAAAGTATCTACGACTTTTCTGGAACGAAACAAATTTTTGCACCGGGTGGTGTCATTACTTTAGGTGTAACCCCTAAAGACATCCCGACGGCTTCCAAAGAATTGAATTTCAATGTAATCATCAGTGGTCCTAACTATGATGACAAGAACATCCCGGTAACGATACAATTAGATCAGTTTAGCCAGATCATTGATGTAACGATGTTGAAAGTTTCTGTGCCTTCGCCAGCAACAACGGTAGTTTCTCAAAATGCACCGCTTGTCAATGGTACAACAGCAACGACAACTACGGTATCAACTACGAGTTCTTCTACTGTTGCAGAAACGAATACCATTACCATTCCAGCTGGAACGCAAATGAAAGATGCAGCAGGGGCTGTGATCGCTGGTAATACAGTTGCCGTTCAAATGGTGAACTATGAAGCTAAAAACCCTGAAACGATTGCTTTATTTCCTGGTGCGAGCTTAAGTGCGCCAAATGTAATTGGTGAAGGTGGTACTGCTGGTTCTGCATTTTTTGTGCCTGCAGGTTTTACCAGCATTAAAATGTTTGTAAATGGCACAGAAGTAAAACAATTCAGTACACCGATTAATGTAAGTGTACAATTGGATCCTACCTTTAAACCTTCAGCTACTAATGCACCAGTTAAAGTGGGCGACAGGTTAAAGGTTTACAGTTATGAAGTGGCTACTGGTCAGTTTAAATTTGAAACCATTGGTACTGCTGCTATAGATTCAAAAGGTAAATTAGCGATCAACTTCCCTACAAATCACTTAACGATCTTCGTAGTTGGTGATGCTTATGTAACCATCAACTGTGTGGATACTGATGTTACTTTCATTGCACCTTGGTTAAATGATGCTACACAACCAATGATTATTGAAGTTTCTATGGCTGATGGCTCAAGAATTATTGCTCGTCAAACAATTCCGGTTACTAACGGT
>NZ_JAZQPU010000197.1:0-3012 GCF_045628745.1 Pedobacter sp. | reverse complement strand
GGGATGATCGGCATTGGTGGGGGTATTATTCTATCGCCGGTCTTATTGCTTCTGAAATGGACAGACCAAAAACAAGCGGCAGCCATTAGTGCAGCCTTTATTTTTGTCAATTCCGTTGCCGGACTTGGCGGTCAGCTGATCAATGGATTTGTTTTTTATAGCCATACACTGTGGTATGTTGGTGTAGCTTTTGCTGGAGGAATTTGTGGTGCCTATTTTGGGGCTTTAAAATTCCCACAAAATGTACTTAAAAATGTGCTTGCTGGGGTATTAGCTTTAGCGGCCTACAAACTCATGTTTACAAGTGCCTGATCGGGATTTGTGAATCATCATTAAAATCAATAACTTCATACAAATTGAGCAAGATGCAAATCGAAATCATCAGTTTTGGGCAAATAGCCTCATTTATCAGTAAACAGCAGATCGATAATGCTGCAATAACGGATACAGATGCCCTTAAAACTTACCTCGAGAAAAACTATCCCCAGTTGCAGCAGCTCAAATATAAGCTTGCCCTCAACAAGGATATCGTTCAGGAGAATAGGACCTTAACAAATAACGATGTTGTGGCCTTGATGCCACCATTTTCTGGAGGATAAGTTATGCTGAACACAGAAAGATATCAGCGGCAGCTCATCCTCAAAGGATTCGGAGCACAGGCACAGCAATTAGTAGCGCAAGCCAGGGTTTTGGTTATTGGTGCAGGAGGGCTGGGTTGTCCTGCTTTGCAATACCTCGCTGCGATGGGTATTGGAAAAATAGGCATTGTAGATGATGATACTGTAGCCCTGTCTAATCTACATCGGCAAGTGCTTTTTACCACTGCAGATGTGGGTAAATTAAAAGTAGCCGTTGCTGCGGAAAGATTGAGGGCAATGAACCCGGAGATTGAAATAGTGGCACATCCCATAAGAATCAAAAAAAACAACGTTCTTGCGCTGCTCAAAGCCTATGATTATGTACTGGATGGAACGGATAATTTCGAAACCAGGTATCTCTTGAATGATGCCTGTGCTTTACTGAATAAACCCCTTATATTTGCAGCGGTATCTGGTGATGAAGGACAGCTGGCTATTTTTAATGTAAATAATGAAAAGGGGAGGAGCACTAATTATCGCGATCTCTTTCCGGTTCCACCAGGTGCTGGAGACGTGCCCAACTGTGCAGAAAATGGCGTTCTTGGCGTGTTGCCCGGTATTATAGGTACCATGGCCGCTGCAGAAACCATTAAACTGATCACAGGATATGGTAAAACGCTGGTTAACAAATTGCTCCATTATCACCTGCTGAGCAGGGAACAATATGAAATGAACATCAGTCCTTCCACTGACTATCAATTACCTCAAAGTGAAGACGAATTTTTAAATATGGACTATCAAAACGATTGTGAACTTTCAAGTGGATACCAGGAAATTGGTGCACAGGAACTGAGTGAATTCCAAAACGAGGGCTCAGCCCTACTTATCGACGTCAGGGAGCGCCATGAAGTGCCGGTTCTTGACGCTGCTATATTCAATAAAGTGCCCATGTCTGAATTCAATAGGTTTTTAGAAGAAGATATCGCCGAAGAAAACATTGTTTTTATTTGTCAGCATGGCATACGGAGTGTTGCTGCGGCAGAGGCTATGCATGAAAAATATGGCGACAGCAAGAAGATATACAGCCTTAAAGGTGGCATCAGCAAGTGGAGGAATTATTTTTTAGGCTAGTATGGGAGATCAGAAGGTAAAAAACATCTTTGTTCAGGGCGCTATTTCTCCTGCATTTATTGCGGAAAGCATTGCCAAACACAGTGCTAAAACCGCTATTGGTGGTCATAGTATTTTTATGGGACAAGTGCGCCGGGATGAATTAGGAGGGAAATTTGTTGCCGCCATCGATTTTACCACTTATGAGGATCTGGCGCTGGAGAAGATGGACGAGATCAGAACGGCTATTTTCGAAAAATATCCCCTGCATTGTATGCATGTTTACCATAGCCTGGGCATTGTAAAAACCGGGGAAATCTGTCTTTTTGTATTTACCTCATCAGCACACCGAAAACCTGCCATGGAGGCCTGCAATGAAATTGTGGAAACCCTGAAGGCCGGATTACCCATCTGGGGCAAAGAAATATTTGAAGACGACAGCTACCAATGGAAAGAAAATAATTGATATGGTAGACATTACAAAGAAATCAAGCACGTTAAGGAAAGCCATTGCCACAGCAACGGTAAGTGTTTCAAAGAAGGCAACCATTGAGGCTATTGAACAAAGGAAGATCCCTAAAGGCGATGTTTATGAATTTGCCCGTGCCGCAGGACTGTTAGGGGTAAAGAAAACAAGCGATCTGATTCCCGATTGCCATCCCCTGCCAATTGAATATACCTCCATTACTTATGGTATTGATGGACTTGATATTGTGATTACGGTGGAAGTCCATACCATTTATAAAACAGGTGTAGAGGTAGAGGCCATGCATGGGGCATCGATTACGGCATTGACCATGTACGACATGCTCAAACCGATTGATAAAGGGGTAGAAATCCGCAACATCAGGCTGCTGGAGAAATCTGGAGGAAAGTCAGACTTTAAAAACCTGCAATTTCCAGAATTGAAAGCAGCAGTAGTAGTTTGTTCAGATTCTGTAGCCAATGGCCAGGCACAAGACCGTTCTGGAAAGGCCATCATTGCCCTTTTAGAAACTTATGGAATCAGCACGGTAAAATATGAAGTGGTACCTGATGATGTACAGCTGATCAGAGAAAAAGCACAGTCGCTTTGTAGTGCTGAACATCAGCTGCTTATCTTTACTGGTGGAACCGGACTGTCGCCACGTGATGTAACCCCAGAGGCCATCAGCCCATTGTTAGACCGAAATATAGACGGAATTATGGAAACAGCGAGGCGTTATGGTCAGGAGAGAATGCCTTATGCCATGTTATCGCGCAGTGTTGCTGGTTTTATCGGGGAAACTTTAGTGCTTACCTTCCCAGGTTCTAAAAGCGGGGTAGAGGAATATATGGCGGCTTT
>NZ_JAZQPU010000196.1:0-10008 GCF_045628745.1 Pedobacter sp. | reverse complement strand
ATCGCTAATGAGCTTTGGCAGTTTGATTTGTGCAACGAGGGGGGAGGTACATAAAAATAGAGCGGATAAAATATACAATTTTCTACGTCGCATCATATCAGTTGAATAATTATATCAAATTTTCTGTTTGTTATAGACTTCTTTATTTGATGATCGGTTCAATAAGCTTGATGCTACCATCAGCGGCATGTTCCAATGGCGTAACTTTTACATTTCTCAGGTGTGTTCTGTTAGAGAGCTGTGTATCGTGGTAAAATAAAAACCATTTGCCTTTTACTTCTACAATAGAGTGATGTGATGTCCAGCCCTGAACAGGATTCATAATGGTACCCTGGTAAGTAAACGGACCCATAGGATGATCTCCTGTGGCATAGGCTAAATAATGAGTATCGCCTGTAGAGTAGCTGAAATAGTATTTTCCTTTGTATTTATGTACCCAGCTTGCTTCAAAAAATCTTCTGTCGTGGTCTTTAGTCAAAAGTTCTTTTCCATCTTTATCTAAAATCTTCACTTCTTTAACGTCTCCATCAAAGCTCAACATATCAGTACTCATCTTGGCCACTTTAGGTGCTAAAGCAGGTGAATCTTCTTGTTGGCTGTCAGTTTTTGAGCCATTAGCATCATATTTGCCATCTTTCCATCTTTGTAGCTGTCCTCCCCAGATGCCGCCAAAATACATATAGCTTTTCCCGTCAGTATCTGTAAATACAGCAGGGTCAATGCTTAAACTTCCTGCGATAGGTTGTGCTTCAGCTTTAAAAGGCCCTGCAGGTGTTTTTGATGTCGCTACACCAATTCTGAAAACCTCATTTTTGTCTTTTACCGGGAAGTACAAGAAATAAGTACCGTTTTTATAAGCCGCATCAGGTGCCCACAATTGTTTGCCCGCCCATGGAATATCTTTGATTGATAAGGCAACGCCATGATCTGTTACCTTACCATTAATGCTGTCCATGGAAAGGATATGGAAATCCTTCATGGCAAAATGCTCACCCATGTCATTTTCTGGCGTCCCAGCATCAATATCATGAGAAGGATAGATGTAAACTTTCCCATCAAACACATGTGCAGATGGGTCAGCTGTATAGATTTCAGACAACAGTGGTTGTGAAAGAAATTTCACACTTTTAGTGCTGTCTGTGGTTTGTGCAACAACAGTTTTACCTTGATTAGGGGTGCATGCACTGGTTGCTGCCATTCCCATTACAAGCAGGATGGCAGGAGTTTTTAAGGTTTTCATCGTCATATCGTTTTGTTTATTTAAGGTGGTTAAACTTGTATTGCGGCGTTAAGGTTGATTTACAAAAGTTTCTGGTGGGCCTAAAAAGCTATGTTTTAAGCCACCAAGATCTAAAACTAGTTTTTGAAGCACAACACCTGGGTTGATCATCCAGTATTTAAGGGTATGTTTCCCTGCTTGGTCAATTTTAATTGCAGTTTTAAAGATCTTGATATTATCGGCTACCGATTTACCCCATGCGCCATCAGTTATGTAATCTTTACTGATGTTAAGGGTTACCGGAGGCTGGTCATCAATAGATACGGCACACTTTAACCCATCACTATTGGTAAAATCTATGGTCGGCGAGATATAAGTGTGCAAGTTAAAATCACCGGCATCTTTAACATAAATTGTATATTCCAGGTGTGGACTGCCTGCGCTTAAAGTCTGAATTGCACTAGTTACTGGCACAGGAATTACACCAGCTGCAGTTTTACCATATCCTGGAATCACTTTCCAAAATACAGGTCTGCTATCTGTCTTCCTGCTAAAACTTGCGGCCTCCATCGCAATGTATCCTTTGTGCTGAACAAATCCTTGTACATTTTTATCGTCAAACCTGCGATTGTCAATCGTAAGAGGAACAGTAATTTTTGAACCGTCATTGCCAGAAATTACAATTGTGCTATTTGTTTTTCCTGCAGGTGCTTTCGCCCAGTTGATGGTAAAATGAAGTCTTTTAAGCTGATCGAACTCGCCAGAAGTATTTTCTATAATGATATAGGCAGGTGCCTTCACTTCATATTTAACATTTCCCTTTCCTTTATTGAAAAGTTCGATATAATGACTTGAATTCTGATAATACTCAAATATAGGGAGTGTTTGGCTCACTGTAGATTTCCCGGTCCAGGCTAGTTCGCTTTCCTCTATCGCCAAACCCAACGCCGGTTTTGAAGAAATTAAAATAGTATCAGAAAAAGGGATACTGTTTTCTTCAGGCTGCTGCCAGTTGGTATAACCGATGTGAGTCTGGTCCATCATGTGGTCCCATTTTCCATTAGCCATTATTTTGTTGTAGTAATTGGTGATTTCAGCATCCCGGGCATAAAAGGTTTTCACCTGCAAAGCCATTTCGTTGGTTAAATTACGCTGCTGTTTAGCATAGAGCCTGTTTTTAGCTACTGCGAAATACAAATCATTCAGGTTGGCTGCTGCCTCAATAGGGTGGCGCACCAGTTGGTAAAAGGCATCTTTGTATTCGGCAGGAAGCTGCGTATCAAGGCAATCCGCTTCTTTTTTTAGCGTTTGCCAATCTGAAGTTACTTGCTCAAACTCATTGTAATTAATCAGGCTGTATGTTTTTTCATTGAATAGCTCTGGTTTAATCCTTCCATTGTATTTTAAGGTCAGGTCAATCAAGCGGGCTATAGCATTTGCATGTGTAACACCAAATTGTTTAGCCGCCCAGTCTACCGTGTATGTTTTTAATTTTTCTGCAGGGATGGCGTCTGGCGCCCAGGCATAGTCGAGGAAAAATTCTATAGGAAACTCCATAGGTTTCAAGTCACCTACGTTGACAATCCAGATTTGGTTGGCGTTATATTCATAAGCCAGATTCATCTGTTCCCAGGTTTTTTGAATGGGATTAGTGTTGAGCCATTTGTAATTCCGGGGACCACCAACATAGTCAAAATGGTAATAAATGCCGTAACCACCACTTCTTGCGGCTTCAGTTAGTTTTGGTAATTTCCTGATGTTACCCCAGTTGTCATCACATAAAAGCAAGGTAACATCATCAGGTACACGCATGCCTGTATCGTAATATTCCTGAACTTCTTTATAAAGTGCCCATAGCTGCGGACTCTGGCTGGCTGGTTTTTTGGTTACTTTTTCAATAATTTCACGCTGGTCATTTACAATTTTTTCCAATAAAGAGGTTGCTGTACCTTGTGTCATCGGCTCATCGCCATCACCGCGCATCCCTACAGTGATGATCTTTTCTTTGTCTGCAACTCTTTGTAAGCCACTCTCCCAAAATTCCTTTAGCTGCTTTGGGTTTTGTTCGTAGTTCCATTTGCCACCTTTATACCTTTTCCATTCATCATGTGCACGTGTTAAGGGTTCATGGTGTGAAGTTCCTATCACAATGCCATACTCATCTGCCAGTATAGGATTCTGAGGATCGTCATCATTAAAAGCACTTCCCCACATGGCAGGCCAGAGGTAATTTCCTTTAAGGCGAAGGATCAGGTCAAATACCTTCGTGTAAAATTTAGCGTTAAAACCACCGAATTCTTTTTTTGCCCATCCCGATAGGGCAGGTGCTTCATCATTCAGGAAAATGCCCCTGTACTTTACTTTTGGCGAGCTGATAATGTGTTTACCAGCAAGAATATAAAGGTCATCGCTTTTTTTAACAGGCACATCTGCCCAATAATGCCAGGGAGATACGCCTATCTGGTAACTGAGCTCATAAATGCCATATATCGTTCCTCGTTTATCACTCCCTGCAATGACTAAAGCACTTGCTACACCCGGGAAAGGTTGAAGTACCACCTCTATGATGGTGCTTTCCCAATTCCCCGCAATGCCTGCCACATTCAGTTTCTTGTTTTTGATCAATTCATCGATCACTGTACTTTGGCCAATAGTGCCCACAATGATCATAGGCTCTTTTTCAAGCCGCGTTGTTTGTAAGGCTGGCATGATACCCGTTACCAGGTTGATATCATTCTGCAGGTTTTTTACCGCATGTTTCACACCTAAAAAATCGTTGTCGCTATAAAGGATAGCACTCACTTTACCCTTATTGGCTAAGGTAAAGCTACCTGGCGTATAATTTTTAGCGACAAACGGATCAGCGCCAGCGGCAAAACCATTTGTGCATAAAGCCATCAACAGGACGAGGAACAGCATTTTCTTCATACAGGAATTGTTAATTTGGTTGTCTTATATTTGGTTATAAAGCAGCTGTAGCGCCGAAGCGCTTCAGCTTAAAATCCGATGGAATTTCCGCCATCGACAGGCATCACAATGCCCGTAATGTATTTTGAAGAATCGACACTTAAGAAATATACAGCCTCAGCTACATCTTCAGGTTCACCCATTTTTCCCATTGGCGTTCTTGAAAACACTTTGTTCTTTCTTTCAGGATCAGCGTCTAAAGCTTTAGCAGACATGGCTGTTTTGATAAAACCTGGGGCTACACAATTAATGCGGATGCCTAATGGTGAAAGTTCCGTGGCCATAGCGCGAGTCATACCTTCCACACCTGTTTTTGCAGCAGAGTAGGCAATGACTTTAGGAATACCATATTGAGCGGCCATAGAACTGATGTGTACAATGGCACCACTTTCTGCTTTGCTCATGTATTGTACTGTTTCTCTGCTGATGGCAAATACCGCTTGCAGGTTGGTATGGATAATGCCTGCAAAATCAGCATCGCTTACCTCTAAAAAGGCTTTTTTCATATTGATGCCAGCATTGTTGACTAAAATATCTATTTGTTGATATTCCTCGTAAATGCCTGCTATTAATGCCGGAATGCCTGCTAAATCCTGAAGGTCGTAACAGCGAAAGGCGCATAAAGGGCCTAGTTCATTGGCAACGGCAGTCAGCGTAGCTTCGTTTCTGCCAATCATGATGACCTGTATACCTTCTTTAACAAATTTACGGGTAATGGCCAATCCAAGTCCGGCAGCTCCACCGGTTACGATTGCTATTTTTGTATTCATATATTTTCTTTATTTCTTATGGATGAGGGTCTGGTGATGAGTTCCGCATTTAATGTTACCGTGCTGGTAATGTTCAGCGAAGTTTCACCTTCTAGTCTGTTGATTAATATTCTGGCAATGGTTTCACCCATTTCATTTCCGGGATAGTTGATGGTAGTGATGGCAGGTTCTGTTACCCGCGAAATTAAATCATTGTTAAAACCAACAATGGCAATATCCTGGGGTACTTTTAAACCGGCTTCTTTTATAATAGATAAAGCATAGGCGGCTGCTGAGTCGTTGGTTATAAATAAGCCATCAGGTAATCTATCACGTTTCAGCAATTGCTGGCTAAGGGTGTCCTGCACGCCTTGCTCAGAAAGGTCGTTTACATAAATCAAGCTGGGATCAAAGTTAACCTCATGATCTGCAAGCGCTTTTTTGTAACCTTCAAAACGGTCCCTATAGACATTTCTGGAGGTATTACCCGTAATATGAGCAATTTCTTTACAGCCTTGCTCCAAAAGGTGAGAAGTAGCCAGGTAGCCCGCTTTGAAATTATCTATCAATACCTTGGTTGCAGGTAATTCTTCTGCAATACGGTCGAAAAATACCAAGGGGATTTTCTTTTTGATAAAAGTATCGAAGTGTTTATAGTCTTTGGTATCTGAAGAAAGAGAAACAATCAGCCCGTCGACCCGACTGTTAAACATGGTAGTGGTATTGGTTCTTTCTTTGGCTTCCTGTTCAAAGGATTGCGCAATAATAAGGTTATAGCCTGCATTGTTCAACACTTTCTCAATCCCGGAGATCACAGAAGACATGAAAAGACTATTCAGCCGCGGTACGATGAGACCTATGGTATGTGTTTTTTGTTTACGGAGGTTACTGGCGAATTTATTTGACTGATAGCCCAGTTTAATAGCTAGGGCATTTATCTTCTTCTTGGTATCTTTATTAATAGCTGGGTTGTCTGCTAGGGCTCTGCTCACCGTAGCGGCAGAAAGATTTAACTCCCTGGCAAGGTCATATATGGTTATTTCTTTACTGCTCATTTGAAGTACTCAACGTATAGCAGCAAGTTAGGTTAATTCACTCAAAACTGCAATCGGTTGCATGAATTTATTTTAACTGTCTTATGCAACAATATAGATACAACAGCTTTTCTTCAAGCAAGGATTTAATAAACATTTAATGTTAAAGTTTTTTATTACTCCGAAAATTGAATATTTTGACTGAAATTAAAATGCGCTAAATGAACAAATTCTTCGGGGCTGTCCTTTTATTATTTAGTTTCTCTTCCTTTGCTCAGGATAAACTAAACAGCAGTACGCAAAACAGTCGCTATACTTATATCTATCCTGTTAACAATATTACTGTACAAGGTTTATACGACGGCAAAAAACTGGAAGAGGAGCAGTTAAAAATGCCTGTGGATTCTTTTTTAACCATCAAGGGTAAACAACCATCACTACCAAAAGGTAATTACCTGAAAATCTATGCCGAAAAAAACCAATTGGTCTATGGATTAATAGAAAACAGGACGGCTTATTTTAAGTTGCTCAGTAATGAGAAGGAACTCCAATTTGTAATCACAGATCCAAAGGGCAAAGCGCTAAAGGATGCCTTAGTCAGCATTAATGGCAAAAAGATCAGTTTTGATCAGCAGTTGGACTTTTACCACACATCATCCCCCCGAAAAGAAGAGAATCTGGTTAGGGTTGACTATAAAGGTGTTGCCAATTTTACCAGCCTTTCTTTCGATAAAGAAACTAACAAGAGATATATCAACTCGCCAAAAAGGTCAAGAGGGTATATCCCCATCAAACCATCTCTGTTCTCAGGCTATATGGTTTTCAACAAGCCGAAATACAAACCCCTGGATTCGGTAAAGTTTAAAGCCTTTATCGTACAGGGGAAATCTCATCAACCAGTTTCACGAAAATTACAAGTCCGCATTACGGGTTCTAACTATTATAAACTGATAGGGGAAATCAGCCCTGAACATAAAGGTGCCTATGATTTTGCTTTTAAATTACACGACAGCTTAAAAATGGTACTCGACAGAAATTATACTGTAGAGCTCTATGAAAATGATAAAGTTTACAGTAGAGGCTATTTCCAATACGAGGACTATGAATTGAAAGCCATCACTTTTACCGTTAGCGGTGAGAAAGAACAGCATAGCCTAAAAGAACAGCAATCCTTACGCTTTAAAGCTATAGACGAGAATGGCTTAAATGTAATGGATGGCAGGGTAGAGTTGGTTATTAGAGCCAATAACATACAAGTGGTGGGGCAGAAGAGCTTGTTTATTCCTGACACTTTATGGCACCATCAATTTAAATTAGACCCTATTGGGGATACGAAGGTGGTGCTACCGGATTCTATTTTTCCAAATATTGGATTAAACTACAGTGTTGATGCACAGTTTTTCAATGCGCAAAATGAAAAAAGTTATGCGCAGGCTTCTTTTAGCTTTTTAGAAGCAGCAAAACAAGCGTTAAAATTTGAGGCTACGGCCGACAGTTTAGCTATTCGTTTACTTCAACCCACCATTAGCAGTACGTTTGCCGCTCAAATTAATGCCCTCAATGCTGCAGGAGATTTGGTTGAAACCTATACCTTAAAATTACCAGCGACCCTGAAAATAAATCCCCATGTTCAAAAATACGATGTGACGATAGATACCTTAACGCAAACCTTTAACCTGAATGAGCTAAGGCCAGAGATAAATGTATATGGTCAAAGAACAAAGGATTCATTATTGGTTACCGTAGATAATCCCAGGAAAATCCCCTTTTGGTATTCCGTCATTAAAGGCAATAAAGTAGTAGACCGAGGTTATGCGGTCGATTTAAAATATAAGAAAGCCCTCAACCAAAGGGATAAAACAACTTTCCTATACCATTATATCTGGGGAGATATTTCCCAAAGCAACCGGGTGGAAGCACAATTTGCTGAAAAGCAATTGCATTTGGAGGTTAAGCAGCCAGTTGTAATTGCTCCGGGTGAAAAGGTAGAAGTTGAGCTAGCCGTAAGAGATGCCAAGGGAGCAGCCGTGGAAGATGTGGATGTTACTGCTTTTGCGTTGACCAGTAAGTTCAGGTATATGGCACCTTATATTCCTTATCTTGGCAAGTCCTGGACCGCTTATAAGCCCAATCCTACACTGGAAAAAGATGAAGGTGTAGACAGAAGAAGGCTGCCTTTAAACTGGAAGCGCTGGGCAAAGGAGTATGGCCTTGACAGCATTGCTTATTATCATTTTATCCATCCCGATCCTGTTTTTAGATGGGAAGAAGATACCAAACAGCAAGTTACACAAATTGTACCCTTTGTGATCGATAAAGGTAATGTTATGCCTGTTGAAGTGCTGTATATCAATGAAATGCCTGTATACTTTAGCCAGGCAGAACAAGTGATCCGTTATGCTTTTAAGGTAACGCCAGGCTTGGTTAACCTTAAGTTCAGGTTTAAAAATAAGCTGGTAGAAGTGGAGGATGTGAAGGTCGAAAAGGGCAAGAGGCTGGTCATTAGCTTTAATCTCGATACGGTAAGCCATCAATTGATAAAAATAATACCAATGCAAGCAACTTTAACCGATGATGAAGCTGCTCGCTTAAATAATTACATGGTCAGGGTTTCTGATCATTATTCTCCGCGTTTTGCTACTTTGAGTACACCTGACCAGGTTTTCCTTTTGCAACCTGTACAAAATATTTACAGTTGGAACAATCAACAACCTAAATTGGTAGGTCCACTTGCCTATAACTTTGTCGAATACAAAACTAAAGGCCTTGAAGCCATGACTTTTAAGGCAGAGCCGAATTTTGTTTACGACTTTCAGCCAGGGCTCATCAGGCAAAAAAGTACCGAGGGCAAGTATAATTTCAATACAACATTGAGCAGCCAACACCCTTTGACTTATAGAGATTCCGTGTTAACCAATAATGATATAGACAGTCTATGGCTTGATTACCTTGACTTAAGAAGTTATACCACCACCATATTTTCAAACCCTTCTATACATTACACGGGTAGTGGCAGACTGGATCTTAATTTTAAATTTACAGGGGAGAAACCATTGGTAAAGAATATATTGGTTTACAGCAATGATAATCCTGATTTTTTAAACATTTACCCGGGGCGACAAACGAATTTAGGAAACTTTTTACCGGGGAAATACCGCATCATGGTTTTGTTAAAAGGTGACCGGTATGTATTGCTGGAAAATGTGCTGCTCAAGGCTTATGGCAGGAATATTTTACAAGTCTCCCTAGATCAGCCACGGCCAAAAGATGACCTCAGCTCAAAAATCTCTGCTTTTATGATAGAGAAATCCATTGCGCTACAGGTAGGGGAACAACCTACGACAACAAAAATAAAAGAAGTATTTAACAACAAATTTATTCCCATCAACACTTATGAGGATGTCATGTCGGGCGTTGTTCTTTCTAAAGAGGGAAAAACACCTTTACCAAGTGTATCTATAAGTATAAAAGGGACAAGTTTTTGGGTGAGAACCGATGTCAATGGTCAATTCAGCATCAAGGTTCCTAAAAGAGGATTGTTGACCATTAGCTATATTGGATTCAATGAAGAAGAAGTGAAAATTAAGCATTCCACGGGTAATAAAATCTTTTTGGAAGAAAGCACCAACAGTTTAAACGAAGTAGTCGTAGTAGGGTATGGAGCGCAACATAAAATGATTAGCCAGGAATTGCTAGAGAGAGTATCTGACGTTCAAACGAATTCAACAGGCAGTATGGTTTCTATCCGCGGTACAAATTCTGTGTCAGGAGCAAGCGGGCCTTTATATATTGTTGATGGTGTGGTGATGGAAGATGCAATGAAAACGCTCAAGCCAGATGACATTGAAGAATTAACTATGTTGAAAGATGCTGCAGCCGTAGCTATCTATGGCTCAAGGGCAGCTAATGGGGTCATCATGATCACCACTAAAAAAGCCAAAGAAAAAGCCATGGTGCAGTTGGCAGCAAATGATGGTGCACCACCTTCTTCCATCCGTAAGAATTTTGCTGATGATGCCTTCTGGCAGCCAAAACTGCG
>NZ_JAZQPU010000195.1:0-4366 GCF_045628745.1 Pedobacter sp. | reverse complement strand
GCGCCTTTTTTTGAATTCCAATGCAGGTCCCAGAAATCAGATAGTGCTGCTGCACCACCACCGTCATCCTGCGCATGAAGAAACTCCGTGACCATATAGATATTGGTGTCAGCAAGAATTTTTTGTGTGCTGTAATAATCTTCATAGTGGTTGCAATCGATACCATTAAAGGCATTTCCTGGTTTGTGGTGTGCATGGATCACTGGTCTTGCAGAAAGGTCATATTTAGCAAAATGATCATCGAGGGCAAAGTTATGACCGCCTTCGTTACCATTAGCCCAAAAGATAATGGAAGGGTGGTTGGCATCGCGGATCACCATTTCTTTCACGAGTGGAGTACCTGCTTTTGTGCTATATGCTTTTTGCCACCCTGCAAGTTCGTCTATCACGTAAAGGCCTAAGGAATCGCAATATTGAAGGAAAGTTTTATCAGGAGGATAATGAGAGCACCTTACGGCATTCATGTTCATCCCTTTAATGAGTTTTACATCTGCGAGATCGATCTCCGGACTTACCGTTCTACCTGTTTCAGGCCACCATACATGTCTGTTGATGCCTTTCATTTTTACCTTAACGCCATTCACATAAATACCGTCCTGCTTTCTCACTTCAATCGTCCTGAAGCCGAACTTTTCTTCTGTTTGATAAATAACATTATTGCCGTCTTTGAGGTAAACTTTTACCTTGTATAAGTTAGGTGTTTCTGCATTCCATAACAATGGTTTTTTTACCGTTGTTTTTAGCTGTACCAGCGAATCATTTGCTACAGTAGTGGTTGTAGCGGTAGCTATTACAGCACCTTTTTTGTCTATAATTTCAGCAGCAATTGTTTTGCCTTTGGTTACATTCTGTAAAAATACATTCATGGCAAAAGTACCATCGGCCTTCGCGTTAATTGCGGTATGGCTAATGTGTGCCTCCGGTGTTGCTTCCAGGTAAACGGGTCTGAAAATACCACCAAAGATCCAAAAATCTGCCAGTCGCTCCGCGTTATTTACTGAATTATCAGCAGACATTTTACTTACCGTAACTTGTATGGAATTGGGCTTATTGAGCAACACTTTATCAGTGATGTCATAAGAAAAGCGGTAAAATGAACCCTGGTGAATAGGGCCTGCTAATTTCCCATTGATCTTAACTTCCGTATCAGTCATGGAGCCTTCAAAAACCAGGTTGATTTTCTTGCCTTTCCATCCTGCAGGGAGGTTAAATTTATAGCCATATATTCCCTTTTCATCTGCAAAGCGGAAGTTTTTGCCATAAGTAACATAATCACGGCCATAGTTGTAAGTACCAAAACCTTGTTGTTCCCAATTGGAAGGTACTTGAATTTTACTCCAGAAACCACTGTTTCTTCCGGCCGAACACCAGAAATCCCATTCTACAGTATTTTTGTTGTCTCTGCCAGAGAGGTATTGAACTTCTTTAACAGCAGATTGTGCATGGAGCAATTGTGTGCTTGCCAAAAGAAGGAAAAACAGAACTATTTTTTTAAAGTACAAAGCAGTATTCATAAATGTTTAAATTCTATTAAGGGTATTAATTGCCGTCAGGTTTCAAGGTTGAACTCTTAGGGCTTAAAGGAAGAAAAAAGGTATCGACAGCATCGGGTTGTGAAGGGTTGAATGCTGGGCTGTCTATCAGGTATTTTTGAAGTCCAAGGTGATTGGTTTTGATGCCTTCGATGATGCATTTTGCAATTTCATAAGCACCATAGGTGTTAAAATGAGTATTGTCTGCAAGGGCTAGCTCCTGACCAGGAAAAGTTCCTGCGGGGTAATGGACAAATGCTTTTTTTGAGGGCTCCACACCTAAAGCATCGTAGAATATGGTCGTCATGGCATTGAGGTCAATTAATGCAACATGTTGTTCAGCGGCTACTTTACGTGCTGCTGCAGGAAAATCACCCAAGGTATTGATGGTTTTTCCGTTTTCGTCGAAAGAGCGGCGGGCGGTAGAGGTTACAATTACTGGAATGGCTTTTTTAGCACGCACTTCATCAATAAAAAGTTGAAGTCTTTTGGTATAAGAACCGTATGCACCAGCCTCAGGGCCTTTTTCTTTTTGATCGTTATGTCCGAATTCTACAAACAGGTAATCTCCTGGTTTAATTACACTTAATATTTTATCTAATCGGTGGCTTCCTAAAAAACTGCCTAATGACAGGCCAGATTGTGCATGGTTGGCAATGGCAACGCCTGGTTTAAAAAAACGAGGAATCATTTGTCCCCACGATGCCCATGGTTCTTCATCCTGATCTACCACTGTAGAATTTCCAGCAAGAAAGACCGTTACCTGGTTCTCTACTTTTTCTATTTCAATAGCCTTAAGTTGAGGCTTAGTATTGTTAAATTCCAGGGTTAATTTCTCATCCCAGGTTAAGCTACCCACTTCACGGGGTTTTAAGCTTACGTTGCCGCCCCCTTTAATCGCGGGTGTCCTCACATTGACAACGAAACTTACTTTTTTAAGTTCTCCCTTTTTGGTTTTTATATTTTCCAGCATCAAGCGGCGTGATTCTGCCTTTACTGTGGTTAAGCTTTCGCCATTAGCATCACCTAAGGTCAGCGTTACTTTATAATTCCCTTCGGGAACTTTTACAGAAAAATAAAAGGGTTGATTTGTGCCTGCCGAACTGTTAAAGTCAAAACCGTAGCCTGTTTGCTCGGTATATTTCATTTCAGTACCTACTGGAGTAAAGCCTTTTTGCACTTTGCCGGTGCCGAAAGTAAATTGATAAGGAATAGGTTTTTGCTGGGCGGTTGCTTGTGATATTGGATTAGCTAAAAGCCCTATAAATGACAATGCAACTAGTTTAGATATAGTTTTGCTTAACATTTTATTCAACAATGGTTATAAATGGTGAACCTGAAACCAGGATTTTAATGTATTGCAGTCAAATGTATCACCTATATTTTAAATCCGTGTCCTGTGCCATCCTGCATGGACCACTCTTCAAAGCCTATAGCAGGACAGTTAAGTACAGTTATCTTAAATTCATTTTTTATAATTGTTTATTATACTAACCAAATATTTAATCAACTGCTGAATTTCAATCCTATGTTAAATAAGGTATTGACTGATAGTAGGTTTGAAATGAAGCCTTGCCTCTCGGAACCTATGAACTATTTTAAACCATGACTAAGCTACACCAATTTCGCATTTCTCTTTCCTTAGTTTTTTTATTCCTGTTATGTAGCTTTTATGGCCATGCCCAACGCCAGATGGAACAGCTAGGACGTGGACTTATTGCTATTCCTACGCCAAAAAAAGATGTTTTTGTAAGCTGGCGTTTATTAGGAACCGATGCTGAAAACATTTCCTTTAATTTATATCGCAAATCGGGGAATAACAAACCCATAAAGCTGAATAAACAACCTTTATCAACCGCAACCAATTATACAGACAGCGATGTTAACTTAACAGAAACTAATTCTTATAGTGTTAGGCCGGTTTTAAATGGCAAAGAAACTGAGGAAAGTAAAGCCTTTCTTCTGGTTGCAAATGCCCCTGTTGAACAATACCTTACTATTCCTTTAAAAACACCGCA
Organism: Pedobacter sp.; assembly: GCF_045628745.1. Classification (GTDB taxonomy): domain Bacteria; phylum Bacteroidota; class Bacteroidia; order Sphingobacteriales; family Sphingobacteriaceae; genus Pedobacter. The sequence goes on along the minus strand of NZ_JAZQPU010000195.1, from coordinate 816 downwards.
AGGTTATAAGCCTAACGACTGTAGCATAGGTGACTTGGATGGCGATGGGGAGTACGAGCTTATAGTACACCAGGCCGGCAGGGCAAGGGATAACTCCAGTAATGGTTTTACTGATCCCCCGGTTTTTCAGGCTTATCGCCTTGATGGTACGATGTTGTGGGAAATTAACCTGGGCATCAATATTCGGGAGGGTGCGCATTATACCCAATTTATGGTGTACGATCTTGATGGTGACGGCATAGCCGAGTTTGCCTGCAAAACTGCAGACGGCACCAAAGATGGCCTGGGAAAAGTGATTGGTGATGCCAGCAAAGACTGGAGAAATGCAAATGGTAAAATATTAGCCGGGCCTGAGTTCTTTACTATTTTTAATGGGAAAACTGGTGCTGCAATGGCTACAACAGATTACCTGCCTTCACGGGGTAACCTGGCAGGCTGGGGTGGCGGTGGTGGCAATGGCCATAATGACAATACAGGCAATCGTGCAGATCGTTTTACCGCCTGCATTGCCTACCTCGATGGAAAGAGACCAAGCATTGTGATGTGTCGTGGGTATTATGGACGTACTGTTTTAGCAGCCTGGGATTGGCGTGATGGTCAATTGACTTCCAGATGGATCTTTGATACGGAGAATGGTTCAAATCCTTATTCAGGCATGGGCAACCACAACCTCTCGGTTGCAGATGTAGATGGGGATGGAAAGGATGAAATTATTTATGGCTCCATGTGTGTTGATGACGATGGAAAAGGCCTTTACACTACCGGATTGAGGCATGGTGACGCATTGCATGTGAGTGACCTTGATCCTGACCGCCC
>NZ_JAZQPU010000194.1:0-2804 GCF_045628745.1 Pedobacter sp. | reverse complement strand
ATGAGCTGCATCAACTCCATCACATGAAAATTATCCTGAAAGATGTGGTATGAACCCTTCACCAAAAATGATACCTGGTTAATGACAATGTTAATCATGAATTTACGCCACAGGGCTAGCTCCATATTTTCAGGAATTTCATAAGGGATGCCCGCCTGATCAAATAAAGCAGCCACAGCCTGCACCTTTGCAGATTTAATGGTGTTTAATGCTTCGCCAAAAACAAACTTACCAATAGACTTATAAGAGACACGGTTATCCCGGCGAACAGCATCCATGTAAACAATACTGTATAAAACATGTTCCTCCCCTATCTGTTGCGCAATTCTCCCTACACTATCAATACCATTCAATAAAGATAATATTTGCGTATTGGGGCCTACAAAAGGTTTTAACTCTTCAATGGCCTGGTCTAAATGATAACTTTTTACCCCCACAATAATCAAGTCTGCTTTCTCAGTAGACTGTGCTGGCGTTACATAAGAAAAGTCGTAACGCTTTTCATTTACATAAATGCCATTTTCAGTATAGCGCTGCAACCGTACATCGTTAACAATAACTTTAACCAATTCAGGGTTGAAATCGTAAATTTTTGAAGCATATTTTGCTCCAATAGCGCCTAAACCAATGAAATAAACAGAATTGATGGAGTTGTTATTCATGGTGCAAAGTTAAATAAACTTGGTTTTGTTTTTAAATCGGGCAGTATTACTATTACAAATGAAGGCTTCAAAACAAAATCATGAGCTAAAGCACAATTTTACAGCATTTTAAGGAGCATCCACCAGACGGAAAACGAACTTCACGCTGTCATATTTAATAGGAACCTCAGCACTAAAAAAAGGTATTTCTAAATAAACACGCTGCAAACCCTCCCCCATAACCAGGGTATTGTTCTTTTTTAATAAGGAAATAGCCTTTCTTTTCCATTCCAGTCCGTAATGAAAATAGTGGTAATCACCAAGCAAGGTATCGCCCTTCACATCGCCTTTTACATCGCCAGAATCCTTATACCTGTTATTAAAATTGATTTCAAGTTTGCCTTTAAAACGAGCATCGGTAATCAAAACCTTAAGCCAGGCCGTATCAGTACCGTCGATGGCGATATAAGATCGTTTTGCATGTTTTTTCTCTGCCTCCTTAGACGTACAACCAAACAAGGATAGAAATAACAGCACGGTATAAAATAAAAAGTATCTGTGTATCATAAAATGTGTATTCGGCATATTTGAAATTCATATTGCCTATTTAAGCTATTACAAGGAGTTTTAACTAACGTTTTCGAAGATAGAAATTTTAAGGCAGCTATTTGACAGGTTTGGGTGAGTCCACAGTGAGTCCACCATGAGTCCACGGTGAGTCCACGTTTTACCGAACAAAGGGTGGACTGAGTGTGGACTCATGGTGGATTGGATGCGCTTTCATTATAACGTGTAACTCAGCAGTCCCTTAACTTATATTACAGTGTTTGAACATTATTCAAACTCCTCAAGCAGACAAAGGTTGACAGTAAATTGAGGATTGCCACACAATTTAAACATGTATTTGTTACCCAAATATAATAAAAGAGCATATACATGATAAATGAGCCCTATCAAGATAAAAAACATGCTTAGAAATGGGGCATTCGCATTTCATGGTTCTTGAAAATGGTATATTCGCCAAAAGTTTAAAGCGTAAAAAATTGATAAATATGGAAAATATTGAAGTGAAAGCATACGGGACAGAAGCTGCAGAAGCTCCATTAAAGCCACTAAATATACAACGAAGAGAATTGACCTCTAAAGACGTTGAAATTGACATTTTGTTTTGTGGGGTATGCCATTCAGATCTGCATACAGCAAGGAATGACTGGGGAGGGTCGATGTATCCTGTGGTTCCGGGGCATGAAATTGTGGGTAGAATAACCAAAGTTGGTAGTGATGTCAGCAAATTTAAAGTTGGCGACATGGCTGCTGTGGGTTGTATGGTAGATTCTTGTCAGACATGTGCAAGCTGTGCCCAAGATTTAGAGCAATATTGTGAGAATGGCTTTACCGGAACTTATAACGGTATGGACAGACATACAGGAGGACACACTTTTGGCGGTTACTCCGAAAAAGTGGTGGTAGATGAGCACTTTGTTTTAACTGTGCCAGAAAATCTTGATCCGGCGGCAGCTGCACCCCTACTTTGTGCGGGTATTACCACATGGTCGCCTTTAAGACACTGGAAAGTGCAAGAAGGAAGTACTATTGCTGTGGTTGGTTTAGGTGGACTTGGCCACATGGCTATTAAGCTGGCAAAAGCCCTTGGCGCACATGTTACGCTTTTCTCCAGATCTCCGGAAAAAGAAAAAGATGCCCTTGAATTAGGTGCTGATGCAGTGGTGATCTCTACAGATCCTATACAGATGACAAGTGTAAACAGAAAATTTGATTTAATTATTGATACTGTTCCTTACGTACATGATTTAAATTTGTACATACCTAGTTTAAACATCAATGGTACCTTAGTTTTAGTAGGCTTCCTGGGCAATGTAGATCCTTTGTTGAACACTGTGCCGTTGATTTTAGGTAGAAAATCTGTGGCAGGCTCTTTAATTGGTGGTATTGCAGAAACACAAGAAATGCTAGATTTCTGTGGCAAGCACCAGATTGTTTCTGAAATTGAGATGATCAAGATTCAGGATATCAATGAGGCTTATGAGCGCATGTTAAAAAGCGATGTCCGTTACCGCTTTGTAATTGATATGGCTTCGTTAAAAAGCTAATTATTTGAAATAAAGCAAATGGCCAGTGATGTAAATTACTGGCCATTTGCTT
>NZ_JAZQPU010000193.1:0-2712 GCF_045628745.1 Pedobacter sp. | reverse complement strand
TGAAATTCCTGAAAATATGGAGCTAGCCCTGTGGCGTAAATTCATGATTAACATTGTCATTAACCAGGTATCATTTTTGGTGAAGGGTTCATACCACATCTTTCAGGATAATTTTCATGTGATGGAGTTGATGCAGCTCATTGCCAATGAGGTGTTAGCAGTGGCCCATGCTTATGCTATTCCGCTTCAACAACAGGATATTGACGACATGAAAGCCACCATGCTTAAAATTGATGGGTAAGCTAAAACATCAATGCTTCAGGATCGTGAAGCAGGGCGCAAAAGTGAAGTTGATATTTTTGCTGCGGAATTGATTCGACTGGGAAAAAAAGCAGGCGTACCAACACCTTATAACCAATTGATTTTTCACCTGGTAAAGGGCATAGAACACAATTATTAATTGACCTATTTTGCAAGATATACACTGTCAGGTTACAGCCTGAAGCCCAATTAAGGACTTTTACTGCGACTGCTGATCGCTAATTGTACTTGCATTTTTATTTAACTATCTGCATCTACAAGGGATTTTACCCATACATCACCTACAAAATTAGCTGTGGTGTTTTTATCACCCTGAGGAAAAAGCAGCGGCGCTGTAACTGAATTTTTCTGATATAAATTGAAGCCAATGCAATTTACTATACACGCTACACTGCGAAAATCAAATTAGTTATAATGTTAACGAGTCAACGTTAAATACCAGCGCTTTAAACTTTTCGGCAAGCAAAGTAGTAATTTCTCCTGCATTACCGTTACCAATCTGGTGACCATCAATGGTGGTTACCGGCAATACATTCTTTGTAGAGCTTGCAATAAAGGCCTCCTCACAAGTTTTAAGGTCTTCCAAACTAATTTCCCGCTCTGTGATACTTAACTCGCTGTTGTGCATTTTTAACAGCTGCTTTCGCACAACACCTCTTAACACATCTTTTCCGCTGGTTACTACCTCATTGTGGGCCGTAACGATAAAAAAGTTAGACCGCGGACATTCTTTCACAAATCCATTGTGATGGTAAAGCACATCATCGGCACCATGTTGTTTAATAAGGGGTTGTAAATATATGGCCATCAGGTAATCTAAGGTCTTTACCTGGGCAAGCTGGCGCTGGTGAGGGTAGGTCATCAGTTTAATACCTTTTACATTAAACTCTGGGTTAACCAAAGGATTTTGAGTAATGATCATGTTGGGGCTTGCCAGGGTATAGCCATCAGGCGAATAACCACCGGTGAGGGTAATGCGGATGCCTGAATTGGGTATGTTATTTTTTTCTTGGAGGGCACATAACAAGGCCTTTAACGCTTCCCTTGTTTGAGCAACAGGTAAGTGCATGGCGGCTGCTGAATGATAAAAGCGATCCAAATGGTCTTCTAAAAATTTAAACTGACCATCCAGGGTCTTGAAGAAATCAAAAATACCATAACCCCGTTGCAAGGCAAGGTCTGTAATGAGTACCGAAGCTTCTGCTGCAGGTATAAATTTGTCGTTTACGATGGTGTATCTATTCACTTTTTACTGCATTATATTTCTTTAAAATCGGGATAACTTTTTCAAGTGGCAGCGATTCCACCTGGTGCCCATTAACACCAGTCATGCTGACTGCTGCAAACAAGGAGTTGATGATGGCTTCTTCTGTGGCCTCTATGGCGGCCATGAAAATAGGAGAGAGGTTATCATTCCACACTAATTGTACCTGTTGGAGTTCTTCTTTTGGCTGGAAAGGAATGCGGATGGCGGCTGCAGTAGAAAAAGCAATGATATAATCGCCACTGCCATTAGAGGCAATGCCGCCAGTTTTTGCCAGCCCTAAAAAGGCGCGCTTGGCCAACCTTTCTAAATTTCTGCTATCAAGCGGGGCATCTGTGGCCACCACAATCATACAAGAGCCGTCGGTATTATTCATCAGTTTGTTACTGAAATCAAACTTCTGCAATTCCCTGCCCACGGGCACACCATCTATTTGCAGCACGCCGCCAAAATTACTTTGAACCAATACGCCAATGGTATAACCGCCAAGGCTTTTGGGTAACAGGCGGGAGGCTGTACCAATGCCACCTTTAAAGCCAAAACAAACCGTTCCTGTGCCAGCACCTACGGCACCTTCTTCTACCGGGGTAGATTTTGCATTTTTGATGGCTTGTAAAATATCATTTTTGGTCACATGGCTGCCGCGGATATCGTTCAGGTAGCCATCATTGGTTTCGCCCACAATGGCGTTTACAGATTGTATCTTTTCGTTGCCCTCTTGCTGTAATGTATAACCCACCAAAGCGTCTATTCCGGCAGCAACATTGAGGGTATTGGTTAAAACAATAGGGGTTTCTATGTTGCCAAGTTCAGCAACTTGTGTGCTGCCGCTCAATTTGCCAAAGCCATTGCCGGCAAATATGGCTGCAGGTACTTTATTTTGAAAGATATTGCCTTCATAGGGAAGGATCACCGTGGCGCCCGTTCTAATGTTGTTACCTTTTATTAAGGTTACCTGACCAACTTTTACACCTGCTACATCTGTGATGGAATTTTGCTTCCCCGTGGGAATCACTCCAAAATGTAAACCGTATTCCCTTGCTCGTTTTTTCTTTTGCGCTACTGTAATTTGGGTGATCATTAATAGCAGAAAACAGAGAACGAGTTGTTTCATATGGTGTGTTTCAAGGTCTCTGCAAAATTACTTAAAATGCAAGGAATAATTGATGATATCTGGATATTTTGCT
>NZ_JAZQPU010000192.1:0-14459 GCF_045628745.1 Pedobacter sp. | reverse complement strand
CAGCAATTATCAAACTAAGCTAGAATTTTTCTACCTTTGCGGCAACTTTTATTGCTATCATTCATGAGCTTAAATATCCACTACCAAGAAGACTTTAAAAATCGCCATATTGCAACAAATGCTGCTGACACAGCCGCAATGTTAACCACTATTGGCGTCAATTCTATTGATGAATTAATCGAGCAAACTATTCCACAACAAATCAGACTAAAGCAGCCTTTAAACTTGCCAAAAGCAAAGTCAGAGACTGATTACCTGCGTGGATTAAAACAAACGGCATCACTCAATAAAGTATTTAAATCCTACATCGGACAAGGATATTATGATACCATTACCCCTGGCGTAATTTTACGTAATGTAATGGAAAATCCAGGATGGTATACGCAATATACGCCTTACCAGGCTGAAATTGCACAAGGTCGTCTGCAAGCTTTATTGAATTTCCAAACTATGGTTATTGACCTTACAGGAATGGAAATTGCCAATGCTTCTCTATTAGATGAAGGTACGGCAGCTGCAGAGGCTATGTTTATGCAATACAGCCTTCGTAAAAATCAACAAGACACAAAATTCTTTGTTTCTGAATTGTTGTTCCCTCAAACTATTGATATCTTAAAAACCCGTGCCAATCCTTTCGGTATTGAACTGGTTATTGGTAACCATGAAGAAGTTGACTTAAGCGACGCTTTCTTCGGTGCTATCGTGCAGTATCCTGCAGGTAACGGTGAGGTTTTTGATTATACAGGCTTTGCTGCAAAAGCACACGAAAACAAGGTTAAATTAACTGTTGTTGCTGATCTTTTAAGTTTAACCTTATTAACGCCTCCGGGTGAATGGGGGGCAGATATTGTGGTTGGTACTACGCAACGTTTTGGTATTTCCATTGGTTTTGGTGGTCCACATGCAGCATACTTCGCTACAAAAGAAGAATATAAAAGAAATATCCCAGGTCGTATTATCGGTGTAACCATAGATGTGAATAACAACTATGCTTTACGTATGGCTTTACAAACCAGAGAACAGCACATCCGCAGAGATAAAGCTACTTCAAACATTTGTACAGCACAAGCTTTATTAGCAATTATGGCAGGTTTTTATGCTGTTTACCATGGTCCTAAAGGCTTAAAACTAATTGCTGAACGTACACACGGTTTGGCTGTAACGTTAGCTACATCTTTACAGAACATTGGTTACAAAGTATTAACTAATGCTTATTTTGATACTATTCAAGTTGATCTTGGGGGTCTTGCAGACTCTATTCACAGAGAATGTATCGACAATGAAATCAACTTAAATTATAAAGGTAACCTGGTTACCATTGCCCTTGATGAAACTACTTCTTTTGAAGACATTAAGTTACTCAACAAAATCTTTTCTAAAGTAAAAGGCATTGCTGCAGATCAGGCAGAACTGGAAGAAAGCAATATAGAAACTGTTATTCCAGTAGCTTTACAACGTACTTCAACTTATTTAACACACCCTATTTTCAACGCTCATCATTCTGAGCATGAAATGTTGCGTTACATTAAATCTTTAGAAGCTAAAGACCTTTCGCTGTGTCATTCCATGATCGCTTTAGGTTCTTGTACCATGAAATTGAATGCAACTACAGAAATGGTTCCTGTAACCTGGCCTGAGTTTGCTAAAATACACCCTTTCGCGCCTGCTGATCAGGTAGCGGGTTATTATACAGTATTTAATGAGCTTGACAAATGGTTAAGTGAAATTACTGGTTTTGCAGCCATGAGCTTACAGCCTAATGCTGGTGCTCAAGGTGAATATGCTGGTTTAATGGTCATCAGGGCTTACCATAATGACCGTGGCGACAGTCACCGTAATGTAGCACTTATTCCTTCATCTGCTCACGGCACAAACCCTGCTTCTGCAGCTATGGCCGGCATGAAAGTGGTTGTGGTTAAATCGCTTCAAAATGGAAACATTGATGTGGAAGATCTTAAAGCTAAGGCTGAGCAACATAAAGATGAGCTTTCTTGCCTGATGGTTACTTACCCTTCTACACATGGTGTATTTGAGGAAAGTATCATCGATATCTGTAACATCATCCATGAAAATGGCGGACAAGTTTATATGGATGGCGCAAACATGAATGCTCAGGTTGGCTTAACCAGTCCTGCAAATATTGGCGCTGATGTTTGTCACTTGAACCTTCACAAAACTTTCTGCATTCCTCACGGAGGCGGTGGTCCTGGTATGGGTCCAATTGGTGTAGCACAACACCTTGTTAAATATTTACCGGGCCATGCTGTGGTAGATATCAATAAGGCTAAATCTATCAACGCTGTTTCTTCTGCGCCATGGGGTTCTGCATCAATCTTAATTATCTCTCATGCTTATATTGCCATGATGGGTACTGATGGATTAACTAATGCTACTAAATATGCTATTTTAAATGCTAATTACATGAAAGCACGTTTAGAGCTGCATTACCCAGTATTATATGCTGGAAGTAAAGGCCGTTGCGCTCACGAAATGATCCTTGACTGCAGAAGCTTTAAAAACTTCGGTATTGAAGTGGTTGACATTGCTAAACGTTTAATGGATTATGGTTTCCATGCACCAACAGTTTCTTTCCCCGTAGCGGGTACCTTAATGGTGGAACCTACAGAAAGTGAGCCTAAGCATGAATTAGACAGGTTCTGTGATGCATTAATCGCTATTAAAGGTGAAATTAACGCTATTGAAAATGGAACTTATGATAAGGTAAACAACATGTTAAAAAATGCTCCACACACCGCAGCGAATGTTACTGGTGATGAATGGAACCATGGTTACAGCAGACAAGTTGCCGCTTTTCCATTGCCTTATGTTGCTGCTTATAAATTCTGGCCTTCTGTAGGAAGGGTAAATGACTCCTTCGGAGATCGCTCATTAGTTTGTGCATGCCCTCCAATTGAAAGTTATATGGAGGAATATACTGCATAAGTATTTCGATACCAAATATTTATTTGACTAACAGCATAAAAAAAAGGTCTTTTAGATTAAAAAGACCTTTTTTTTATGCTTAAAGTATGCAACTAATTTATACCTTTAATAAATTTTACCGCCCTCTTTACTAAACCCAGATGGATTTTAAAATCAATTTACTAGTTATTGATGATGATGATATAAATATATTCATCATCAAAAAGATTGTGGAAAAAACAGGCTTTGCTGTTAATATGGTAGCCAGAACTAATGGGCAATTAGCAATTGATTACCTTCAGGAAATTGATGGCAACGCGGAGGTATTTCCACACCTGATTCTGGTTGATATTAACATGCCGGTGATGAATGGATGGGAATTTATTGAGGCCTACGAGAAATTGAATATCAAAAAGGCAGTAGACATGTACATGCTTTCCTCTTCAGTTTATGAAAACGACATCGAGAAAGCAAAAACCTATAAAATAGTACAGGGCTTTATCTCAAAACCCCTTTCTATTGACCGCCTTATTGAACTCTTCAGGACTTTAAGCGCCTAATATTTATTCCACTTTAAATACGCCATCTGTATAGGTAACATAACCAGTGGCTTTTTTCTTTCCATGGTAAAACAAGCAATTCCAGTTTTCTGCTGCTGCTTTTTTTCCATATGCTTCGCGAAGTTCCATCGTTTTGCGCCCATCAAAGTCGTATTTGGCAATAAACTTACGCAATAACTCTTCTGGCTCCGGTAAAACATCACCACCGAAAAACACTTTATCTTCTCCGCTTTCAAACAACAGCGTTTGGTGAAAAGGACAATGCCCGCCCGTTAATTCATAACTGACGCCATTCATCAACTCACCTGATCCTTCTATAAAAGTGATGGTCGCATTGCGCTGTAAAAAGTCGAATATTTCAGTGTGGTACGATGAAGATGTACTGGTAAAGGCACTTTCCCACTCTCCTTGTTGGATCACATAGGTAGCGTGCGGAAAACTAAGCTCCATCTTGCCGTTTAAATGGTGTACCATACCACCAGAATGGTCATAGTGCAGGTGTGACATCAATACAAAATCTACTTCATCCGGGTCAAAACCTGCCTTTTTAATGTTCTCATGTAAAATCAACTGACCGGCTTCATTGCTGTAGCCCAAACCAGTGTCTAACAACAATAACAAACTACCCATCTTTATTAAAAACGGCTGTACATGAATGAATAATGATGCGGGCCTGTCTTTGATGGAATCTACTGCAGGGTTGAAAGGAATGAATTTTTTAGTGGCATCTACTGAATAAGAACCTTCGTATAAAGTGAATACTTGCAATGACATAGCTATTAGTAAGAAAAAAATTAATGATATCTTTACGAATCACTAGGCAAAGATATGGAAAAAAGATGGGTGCAGGCGGTTGAAGGAAATAAAGAGCACACGGAAACGCTTGCCAAAGAATTAAAAATAGACAAAAGCTTAGCGCAGATTTTGGTGCAGCGCGGTATTGCTACTTTTGAGGAAGCACGTCATTTCTTCCGTCCGGCATTAGAGGCTATTCATGATCCTTTCTTAATGAAAGACATGGATAAAGCTATTGCCCGCATAGATATAGCGCTTGTCAACAAGGAAAAGATATTGATCTACGGCGATTATGATGTAGATGGCACTACTTCAGTTGCCCTTGCCTACAGCTTCTTTAAAATGTTTAGCAATCACCTGGAGTATTATATCCCTGACCGCCATAAGGAAGGTTATGGTATTTCTACTGCCGGTATAGATTATGCTAAAGAACATGGCTTCACTTTAGTGATTGCCCTGGATTGTGGTATCAAATCTAACGAGAAAATCAACTATGCAAATGGCCTGGGGATAGATTTTATCATTTGTGATCACCACTTACCCGGCGATGAGCTTCCTGCAGCAGTTGCTGTACTGGATCCAAAGCGTGAGGACTGCCCCTACCCCTTTAAAGAATTAGCCGGTTGCGGCATTGGCTTTAAATTGGCACAGGCGTTCTGTATCCACCACGAGTTGCCTAAGGAAAAATATGAACAGTACCTTGACCTGGTGATGGTGAGTATTGCCGCAGATATTGTTCCTGTCCTTGATGAAAACAGGGTTTTGGCCTATCATGGTTTAAAAAAATTAAATAACAACCCTTGCATGGGCTTAAGGGCACTAATGCAAAGTTCTGGTCCTATTAAAGACTTTACTTTAACGGACATCGTCTTTACCGTTGCCCCACGCATCAATGCTGCCGGAAGAATGGATCATGCACGAGAGGCCGTTAAAATGCTGCTCTGTGCAGAAGATAGCAGGGCACAGGAACAAAGTATATTCATTAATCTTCATAATACAGAAAGAAAAACCACAGATCAGCTGACTACTGCCGAAGCCCTTGCTTTTATTGGGGCTTGTGAGATCCTGATCAACAAAAAAACAACTGTAGTTTACAACCAGAACTGGAATAAAGGTGTCATTGGTATTGTAGCTTCCAGGCTTACAGAAACCTATTACCGCCCAACAGTGGTATTGACGGAATCTAATGGTTTCCTTACCGGCTCGGCACGTTCTGTACCTGGTTTTGACCTTTATGAAGCCCTTTTAGGCTGTGCCGATTTGCTTGAACAATTTGGGGGACATAAATTTGCTGCAGGTTTAACCATGAAGGCTGAGAACATAGATTCCTTTATGGACAGGTTTGAAAGCGTAGTATCGGCAAGCATTACAGATGATTTACTCCGTCCGGAGATTAAAATAGATGCAGCGATTAACCTCAACCAGATTGATGGTAAATTTCAAAGAATTTTGGCACAAATGGCACCCTTTGGACCAGGTAATATGGCTCCTGTTTTTGTAACACACGGTGTATTTTATGTGGGGAATACCTATATTGTAGGAACAAAACACTTGAAACTATCCATAAAGCAACAAAATTCAAGTACTTTTGAATGCATTGGTTTTAACCTGGCTGAATTTCAGGAGGCATTGAAACCCAATCAGCCCTTTTCTGTTTGTTATACAATAGAAGAGAATGTATGGCGGGAACAGAGGCGTTTACAGCTGAACATTAAAGCCATCAAAATTGATAATTGATATACTTAAATGATATTAAGAGCAGATAATCTAGTTAAAAAATATAAGCAGCGTACCGTCGTAAATGATGTTTCATTTAGTGTAAGTCAGGGCGAAATTGTTGGTTTACTTGGCCCTAATGGTGCCGGAAAAACCACTTCTTTTTATATGATTGTTGGCTTGATTAAGCCAAATGAGGGAACAATTTATTTAGATGATGAAGATATTACTTCTGATGCCATGTACAGAAGAGCCCAGAAAGGAATCGGTTACCTTGCCCAGGAAGCATCTGTTTTCAGGAAACTCACGGTAGAAGACAACATCCTCGCTATTCTGGAGATGACCAAAATGAGTAAGGAAGAAAGATACGAAAAGCTGGAAGAGCTGATTACTGAGTTCAGCTTACACAAAGTACGCAAAAACAGGGGTGATTTACTTTCTGGAGGGGAAAGAAGAAGAACAGAAATTGCACGTGCACTGGCGGCAAACCCCAACTTCATTCTTTTAGATGAGCCTTTTGCCGGTGTTGACCCAATTGCAGTAGAAGAAATACAGACTATAGTAGCCAAACTAAGGAATAAAAATATAGGTATCTTAATTACCGACCACAACGTGCAGGAAACGTTGTCAATCACAGACAGGGCCTATCTTCTTTTTGAAGGTAAAATTCTAGAATCGGGAACACCAGAAGTATTGGCCGCCAATGAAATGGTAAGAAAGGTATACCTTGGATCCAATTTCGTATTGCGCAGCAAAAACTTATAAAGATATTCGAGAAAAGAAATGGCGATTGTAAATTCAATTTTTACCTGGTATATGAAGAAAAGAGTTCACCAGATTGAACTCTTTATGAAGTACCCACTTGATGTTCAAGATGAATGGTTTAAAAACCTTATTTCTTGTGCAGAAAATACGGAATGGGGCAAATTATACGACTATAAATCCATAAATACGCCTGCACAGTTTAAAGAACGGGTACCTATCCAGAATTACGATACCTTAAAGCCCTTTATTGAAAGAATGCTTAAAGGAGAACAAAACATCCTCTGGCCTTCTGACATCAAATGGTTTGCAAAATCTTCGGGCACAACGAGCGACAGGAGTAAATTTATCCCTGTATCTGAAGAGTCTTTACAAGAATGTCATTTTAAAGGTGGTAAAGACCTGCTATCTATTTTCTGTGATAACCGCCCTAATAATCAAATATTATCAGGTAAGGGTTTAGTTTTAGGTGGCAGTCACCAGATTAACCAATTGAACGAAGATTCCTTTTATGGAGATCTTTCGGCAGTGCTGATCAAGAACCTGCCAATGTGGGCAGAATATTACCGTACGCCTGCCATATCCATTGCTTTAATGGATAACTATGAGCACAAGATGGAGAAAATGGCCGAGGCTACCATCAAAGAAAATGTAACCAATATTTCTGGTGTGCCTACCTGGACCCTCGTGCTCGCCAAGAAAGTTTTGGAAATGACCGGCAAAGATAACCTGCTGGAAGTATGGCCTAACCTTGAATTGTATTTCCATGGTGCTGTCAATTTTAAACCTTACCGCGAACAGTTCAAAGCGCTCATTCCAAGTGACGACATGTATTACCTGGAAACCTACAATGCTTCGGAAGGCTTTTTTGGCATCCAGGACCAGGTGAATTCTGAGGAACTGCTGTTAATGCTTGATTATGGCATTTACTATGAGTTTCTGCCGATGGAACACCTTGAAGATGAACATCCACAAACCTTAACTCTCGATCAGGTTCAGTTATGTAAAAACTACGCTATCATCATCTCTACAAATGGAGGGCTTTGGCGCTACATGATTGGAGATACGGTTCAGTTTACCTCCCTATACCCTTTCCGCATAAAAATTACGGGCAGAACTAAACATTTTATCAATGCCTTTGGCGAAGAAGTAATTATCGACAATGCCGAGCATGCCATTAGCGCCGCCTGCTGTGCAACAGAAGCTGTATTTATTGACTATACCGCTTGCCCTATCTATTTTGAGGGCAATAAAGCCGGTGGCCATGAGTGGATCATTGAATTTGCCAAACAGCCTGATAATTTCGAGAAATTTATTGATGTGTTAGATCATACACTCAGGGAAATCAATTCTGATTATGATGCCAAACGTTTTAACGATATGGCTCTTTGTCGCCCGAAGGTCCATAATGCACCGAAAAATACTTTCTACAACTGGTTAAAAGCTAAAGGAAAATTAGGCGGACAGCATAAGGTACCCCGATTGGCCAATGATAGAAAATATGTTGAGGAAATTTTAAAGTTCTTGTAACTCCAACATTCTCATTCAATAGTTCAAACAGTTAATCACCTGCTTATTATTTTTTTTATAAATATAATTAGGTTATCTGCTTGCGTTCTTATAGTTTTGTCTACTAAATCCATAGACTTTATTTATGACTAGAACGCTACCCTCCTTTATCCCCGTTATTCCTTTGAAAATTGTTGAAAATTTACAGTGTTGTTGTGTCATGCAGGCTTGTTAAAGCGCTGCCAGAACCACAATCAACAACCTGTTTTATTCAACCTTATTCAACCATGAAGATTTCCAAAATAACCTCCATTTTATTTTTTCTTTTTATTTTTACTCAAATTACCGCCAGGGCTCAAGAAAACCAACTGATAGAAATCAGTGGGGTAGTAACCAGCGAAGACACTAAAGAAGCACTTGCCGGTGTTGGCGTTTCCGTTAAAGGCACCATTGCCGGTACAACCACCAACGCTGAAGGAAAATTTAAACTCCGCAGCAAACTCCACTTCCCCATCAAACTTATTTTTAGCAGCATAGGTTTCAAACAGCAAGAATTTGAAGTGACCAAGGCTGGCACAGATTTAAATATTGCCCTGGTTACACAAACCATTTTAGGCAATGAGGTAGTCATCACCGCTTCCAGAGTTCAGGAAAGCATTTTAAAATCACCTGTAGCCATTGAGAAATTAGACATCCGTGCCATCAAGGAATCTCCGGCGCCGAGTTTTTATGACGCCCTTGAAAATGTGAAAGGCGTTCAGATGACCACCTCTAGCTTAACCTTTAAAATCCCAAACACCCGTGGCTTTAATATTCCAAGCAATTATAGGTTTATGCAACTGGTTGATGGCATAGACATGCAGGCTGCAACCTTAGGCGTGCCCCTGGGGAATGCTATTGGTCCCACAGAACTTGATATTGCCAGCGTGGAAATTACCCCAGGCGCAGCCTCTGCCCTTTATGGCATGAATGCCATCAATGGAATGAGCAACCTTTTGACTAAAAGCCCTTTCCTTTACCAGGGACTGAGTGTTTACCAAAAAACAGGGATCAATCATTTAGGGGGAACAGGCAGGGAGGCGAGTAACCTTACCGAGACGGCCATCCGCTATGCAAAAGCCTTTAACAATAAATTCGCTTTTAAGGTTAACCTGAGCTATTTGAAAGGAACCGACTGGCTTTCAGATACCCGCATTGATCAAAATCCTAACAATTTAAAAAGTGCCAACCCTAGTTTCAGTGCTTTAGAGGGCGCGAACAATATCGCTTTTGATGGCTGGAATAAATATGGTGATGATGTTTTAGCAGGCAGCAACACTGTTTCTGTAAGTGGTTTAACCATCAATGGCAAGGCTAATCAAACATTAAACGTGGCTAGAACAGGTTACTGGGAAAAAGACCTCGTTAACCCAAATGTGGATAACCTAAAGTTTGATGCTGCTTTACATTATCGTTTTAATGATTTCCTGGAGATTGCTTATGATTACCGGATTGGTAAAATGGATGGCGTTTTTCAAAGGGGCAATAAAATACAGCTGGACAATGTGGTGATCCAAAACCATAAGCTAGAACTGAAAGGCAGTAATTTCTTAATCAGGGCTTATGCTTCACTGGAAGATTCTGGAGATTCTTATAACGTTAAACCTCTGGCCGATAACCTTGACCTCGCCAGTGGAGGCAGTGGCTCTGTTTGGAGTGCCAAATATAAAAATGCATTAAATGCCTTTGCGACTGCAAACGGTAGTTTAACAGATGCTAACCTGGCCGCAGCAACGAAATATGCGCGTCAACAAGCAGATGCTGGCAGAGTAGAACCTGGCACACAAGCTTTTGAAGATTTAAAAAACACCATTACTTCTATTAACAACTGGGATATCAAATCATCAACCATTCCTGATGCGCCAGAAACAGGTGGTTCTGCCCTGGTTCAAAAAAGTAATTTATACCATATTGAAGGTCAGTGGGATTTATCTAAACAAGCTAAATATTTTGACCTGTTAATTGGTGGTGATGCCCGTGTATATGAAGTGATCCCCGATGGGAACAGCTTTGTAGACTTTGGTCGCGCCATTGCTGATCGCGGTAAACAATTGCCCGATGGCACTTATGGCGACAAAATCTATTACAAAAAAATGGGTGTTTTTACCCAGCTGACTAAAACCTTTTTTGAGGAGAAACTTAAAATATTCGGATCCCTGCGTTATGATTACAATCCGGAGTTCGATCCTGAATTTACTCCAAGGGTTGCTGCCGTTTATTCACCTGATGAGCACCATAATTTCAGGGTTACCTACCAGCAAGGTTACCGTTTTCCAGGTTTATTTGAAGCTTTATCCTATGTAAACAATGGAAGGGTAAAACGTGTGGGCAGTTTATCGTATATCAATGAAGGTTTAGGTTATTTAGATAACAGTTATACCCGTGCTTCAGGTGTAGTATTTAATGCCGCTGTCAATGCTGCAGTAGCAGCTGGTGCAGACCGTAATGTGGCGGCTTTAGCAAATAAGGATTTATTGGTAAAAGCAGATCTGCCTAAAGCAAGGCCAGAAAAAATCAACTCTTTAGAAGTAGGTTATAAAAGTGTTTTACTGGAAAACCGTTTAGTGATTGATATAGATGCCTATACCAATACCTACGATGGCTTTCTGGGCCAGGTGCAGGTTGATGTGCCAAAAGATGCCATTATTGGTACAGATGATGCTGTATTAAAGATGTTAGATGCCAACCGTGATGCCGGACAAGACCGTTACCGTGTATATACCAATGCCAAAAACACTTACCGCAATTATGGATCTGCCCTTGGCATTACCTATAACATCCATAAGAAATATACAGTTGCAGGTAATGTGAGTTACAACAAAATTAAATCCAATGCAAAGGCAGATCTTTTTGTTACCGGATTTAACACTCCAGAATGGGTAACCAATGTCACCTTTGGCAACCGCGAGATCTTCAAGAATGTTGGTTTTAGTGTGGTTTACAAATGGCAGGATTCCTTTCTTTGGGAAAGTCCACTGGTAACAGGAGAAATTGCTGCCATTAATACTTTCGATGCCCAGGTAACCTATAAAATGCCTCAGGTAAAATCGAGCATTAAACTTGGGGGCACCAATATTTTCAACAAAGCCTATTTACAATATGCAGGGGGCCCAACTTTAGGCGCCTTGTATTATGTGGCTATCACTTTTGATGGTTTGTTAAACAAATAAAAACATGCGCTATTCTTTGAAAATGCCGGAAGAATTAATCTTTTTCCGGCATTTTCATGTTTTGGATGCGCACAGCATTTAAGATGGCCAATAACGCTACACCCACATCAGCAATCACCGCTTCCCATAAAGTAGCCACCCCACCAGCACCTAAAATCAACACCAGAATCTTGATACCCATCGCAAGGGAAATATTTTGCCAGACTATCTTTTTGGTCAGCTTGCCAATATATATAGCAGTCACAATTTTATAAGGCTGGTCATTTTGAATCACCACATCGGCCGTTTCAATGGTGGCATCACTACCTAAACCTCCCATGGCTATACCCACATCAGCAAGTGCAACTACAGGCGCATCATTTACCCCATCGCCAACAAAAGCGAGTCGCCTGCCATTTTCCTTTAAAGTTTCTACCTGGTGAACTTTATCCTCAGGCAGCAAAGCCCCATAAGCATGGTCGATCCCCAGTGATTGAGCAACTTTCTCAACCACACTTTGCTTGTCACCACTCAACATCACCGTTTTGATCTTTAACCGATGCAAAGCATTAATGGTTTGTTGTGCATCTTCTTTTATTTCATCTGCGATGCTGAGGTAACCGACATATTGATTGTCGACAGCTACCATAACCAATGTATCTGCTTGCTCATCAATAACAGCATCATAAGGAATATGATATTTTTGAAATAGACCTTTGTTACCTGCTAGAACAGATTTGCCATTGATGATGCCTTTTAATCCATGGCCGTCAACCTCTTCCACCTGCTGAATTTGTGCGCCCTGAATAACCTTACCTGCAAAAGCTGTGATGGCAAGTGCGATAGGATGTGTAGATTTACTTTCCAAAGCCGCGAGTAATAATATCAATTCAGCTTCTTGAAAATTGACAGCATGTACCTGCTGCACCCTGAAAACCCCTTTTGTTAAAGTTCCTGTTTTATCCATCACCACGGTATCAATTTCGGTGATGACATCAAGAAAATTAGCCCCTTTAAATAAGATGCCATTTTTTGAGGCCAGTCCGATACCACCGAAGTAACCCAAAGGAATAGAAACCACCAGCGCACAAGGGCAACTGATCACCAGGAACACCAGTCCGCGGTAAAACCATTCCTTAAAAACATAAGTATCCACAAAGAAAAAGGGAAGCAATACCACCATCAGGGCAAGTAGAAATACAATGGGTGTGTATACTTTAGCAAAGCGGGATATAAACAACTGCGTTTGAGATTTTCTGGCGGTGGCATCCTGCACCATTTCCAGGATTTTACTTAACTTACTATCCTGAAACAAGGCCTGCACCTTTACTTCCGTTAAAGCATTTAAGTTGATCATACCCGCAAGCACTGTTGCCCCCTTGAGCTTTGAATCGGGTTTACTCTCCCCTGTCATAGCTGCGGTATTGAAACTTCCTTTTTCAGATAACAGAACACCATCCAGGGCAACCTTTTCGCCCGGTTTAATTTGAATGGTTTCATTAATTTTAACTTCCGCCGGATGCACATTGAGTGCTACACCATTTCTGATGACCGTAACTGTTTCTGGCCTGATGTCTAACAGCGCTTTGATATTTCCTTTGGCTCTATCTACCGCAGCGTCCTGAAACCACTCCCCTATGGAGTAAAAAACCATCACTGCTACACCCTCACTATAAGCACCAATGGTAAAAGCACCAATGGTAGCCACTGTCATCAACACAAACTCATTAAAAAAATCAAAGCGAAGGGCCTTTCTAATAGCGAGGTTTACCACCTGGTAACCTGCCAGCAGATAAGCAATACCAAAAATAAGCAGCTGTGTGCTATTGTTTAAATGAAGCTTAAAGCCATATTCAAGGCAGAGCATGACAACCAATACAACAAAAGACAGGATTAAAGGCAGGTGACTTTCGCCATGTTCGTGCTCATCCGTTTGTTGCGGTAATTCAATTATATTTTCTTCTGCTTTCATAAATAAGGTATTGGCATTAATTTAGTGGATATAAGTTTTATTGACAACAATTAATCCATGAAAACTAAAGTACTTAATTTTTCATTGGTATATAAGCTGTTCTTAAAGGGTCATTTGACGCTAAAACACTTAGTTAATATTAATTATAAGTGTTTGGTACTTCTCATTTCTATATTG
The DNA here is from genome assembly GCF_045628745.1 of Pedobacter sp. GTDB lineage: Bacteria > Bacteroidota > Bacteroidia > Sphingobacteriales > Sphingobacteriaceae > Pedobacter. The sequence goes on along the minus strand of NZ_JAZQPU010000192.1, from coordinate 858 downwards.
GTTACTTTTACCACAGGCTTGAAAGCACAACAGCCTGTAGTTTTAAACGTGATTGATTCTTTAACCATAAGACCAGTCCATCCACCGGTATTTGAAGGTATTACTACGGATACCACCCACCTGCTTTTGAGCGACTGGCCTGTTACCCTGGTCAAATACAGCTATGGAGAACCAAAGATCAATTTTATTGCCATCCATGATGATGAAGATACTGGCGTAAAAGCGGCATTTGAATACATCAGGTTCTCAGGAGGATCAATTATAGATTGCCAGTACGGCGGCATCAGGAATTTTAAATTTATGTACAATAATGAAGAATTCCAAACCGATCCTAACAGCATTTATACGCCGGCAGGCATTGCAAGAGGGTTGGAAAAATACAATTGGGCAGCCCCGGAAGTGGTGAATATGCTGGCCAATACGGCTAAGGAAATCCTGAAATTATACAACCCGGAAACACCTCCTTATATCTTTACCTTACACAACAACGGAGATGGTGGTTTTGGTATCCACGATTACCTTAAAGGTTATCCCCTGGAAAACTTTGCGGATTCCTTATATATCAATTTTGAGATGGATGCCGACGATTTGATTTTGGTGACCGATGTCAATTTGTTTAACCGCTTGAAAAAAGAAAATGTCAATGTGGTCTTGCAATCGAACAATGCACCCGACGATGGTTCGCTTTCTTACTATGCCATGCAACAGCGTATCCCTTACGTTAATGTTGAAGTTCAGCATGGTCACCTTTATGAGCATTTAAGGCTCATTGAAATTGCAGCAAAGGCCTTAGAGGAAACGATTTTGCCTCTCTAAATAATAATAAGCCGGTTTATTTAGCCTGCTGACCATTTAAAA
>NZ_JAZQPU010000191.1:0-2736 GCF_045628745.1 Pedobacter sp. | reverse complement strand
TGCAGTGCAGGATGGAGGATATAGCCAATTTCTGCACGGTGATTTTCAGGGTTGGTATTGAAAATGCCAATAATGCCTTTGAGGTGTTCGTTACCCTTTAAGGTGATGGCCCAATTGATAGATTTATTCGCTGCAAGACCTTTATTGATCGTTTCGATATGATCTAAAGCATCCTGCAGCGTAATTGCTCTTGGCCGTGGAATATATTTCATCACCTCAGGGTTTGACCTCAACAGTAAAACTTCAGTCACATCACTGACTTCCATTTTTCTTAAAATCAAGCGCTCCGTCTCTATAACAGGGAAAGGATTGAAATTTAACTCCAGCATAGCCTTGTCTATTTATTTTTTAACTTCCGGAATTTCCTGAAGCACGTTTAACAAAAAGCCCCAGAATTTCTGAACTGAGGAAATCTGTACCCTTTCATTTGGAGAGTGGGCGCCACGAATAGTTGGGCCAAAAGAAATCATATCCATACCCGGCAAGTGGCCACCTAAAATACCACATTCTAAACCGGCATGACAGGCTTCAACTTTAGGCTCCTGTTTAAAATTCTGTTGGTATAACTTCACCATCAGTCTTAATATATCTGAATCAGGATTAGGCTTCCATCCCGGATAATCGCCGTCTAGAGAAACTGAACAGCCTATGTTTTCAAAAGCCGCGCCTACTGCATTGGCCACATCAGCCTTGGTACTTTCTACACTGCTCCTTTGCAGCGATTGGGTAATGAATTCACCATCCTTGATGATCACCCTAGCCAGGTTTGTTGATGCTTCTACCAGGTTACTGATGTCAGGACTCATCCTGAATACCCCATTAGGTACTGAATAAATGGCGTTGACAACTTTCTTTAACGTGGCCGTCTCCATTACTTGTGCTGGTTTTTCACATTCCGTAATAGTGATGCTTAAATCAGGTTCTACAGTTTGGAACTCTTCTTTTAAAACAGTTGTAAAAATACCTGTGAAGGCTAAGAACTCCAGTTTTTGTGCCGCTGGAACAACCACAACAGCAGTAGCCTCCCTTGGGATGGCATTTCTTAAACTGCCGCCATCAACCGAACCTACCTGTAAATTGATTGATTTCAGTGCTTCGAAAAGCAACCTGTTGATAAGCTTATTGGCATTTGCACGACCTTTATGGATGTCCATACCTGAATGGCCACCTAAAAGTCCCTTAACAGTAATTTCGAAAGCAACGCCTGTTTGATCCGCAGCAACCTGTGTATAATTTAAAAATGTATTGGTATCTACCCCACCGGCACAGCCAATGGTCAGTTCATCATCTTCTTCGGTATCCAGGTTCAATAAAATAGAACCGGTAAAGTTACTTGGATCCAGTTGTTTGGCTCCTGTCATTCCTGTTTCCTCATCTATGGTAAACATGGCTTCCAGCGCAGGATGTTCAATTTGATCATCTGCTAAAATAGTCATAATAGTGGCTACGCCAATACCATTATCAGCACCCAAAGTTGTGCCTTTCGCTTTTAGCCAGTCGCCATCAACAAACATATCAATACCTTGTGTATTAAAGTCGAATACGGTATCTCCATTTTTCTGGTGTACCATATCAAGGTGAGACTGAAGGATAACGGTTTGTCTATTTTCCATGCCCTTGCTGGCCGGCTTTTTAATGACCACATTGCCGATGGCATCCCTGGTGGTGGGAAGACCTAAACTTTCTCCAAAGGATTGGATAAAAGCAATGACACGTTCTTCTTTTTTCGAAGCTCGGGGTACTGCATTTAATTTTGAAAAGTTTTGCCAAAGTTCCTGAGGTTCAATAGTAGTGATATCCATAGCCTTATTGCTGCGAGGTGTTGTGAGAAAAATAAAGGCGCAAATTAAGCATTATTGAATACATTATTATATACATTTGTCTTGCTTTTGGTTCCTCCCCTGCATTTTTCAGGAAGGATTAAAAGGGAATCTGGTGTAAATCCAGAACTGTCCCGCAGCTGTAAGCTCCATTAACTGAGGTATCATCTTAGCGTCACTGTTCAAGCAATTGAATGGGAAGACCATACCAAGGGGAGTAAGTCAGAATACCTGCCATCGCATTATATAATTCATAGCTTTCGGGGATTGAAGCTGGAATGAAAGTGCCGATGGTATTTCCATTTTGAGTATTCCTATGCCGTTTGCTGTGCTTTTTGCATAACTATGGAAAAACACTTAAGCACGGTACTTTTAATATTATTATCTCTTTGCGGCTATGCGCAAGGCGATACCAGCAGCACACTCAAAGAAGTGAAGGTTGTTGCTGTAGCACTGCCAACTATTCAAACCCTGCTTCCCTCCCAACAAATCAAAGCCCGTGATTTCAAGAATAATGGTGCCTTTAACGTTGCCGATGCCATCAGGAATTTCTCCGGTGTCAACATAAAGGATTATGGCGGTATTGGCGGCTTAAAAACGGTATCTGTAAGAAGCCTTGGGGCCAACCATACAGGGGTGCAGTTTGATGGACTGCAAATAACCGATACGCAAAACGGCCAGATAGACCTTGGCAAAATTAACCTTGATAATATTGCTGCCATTACCCTCTTTAACGGGCAACCCGATGAAATACTACAATCTGCCAGGGCTTATGCCTCTGCCAGCATGCTGGTCATCAAAAGTCTGGAACCTACCTTCACCCCAGAAAAGAAATACCTCGTTAAGTTTGGCGTTAAGGGTGGCTCTTTCGGATTGATCAACCCCAGTCTTTTATGGCAGCAAAAATTAAGCGATC
>NZ_JAZQPU010000190.1:0-2739 GCF_045628745.1 Pedobacter sp. | reverse complement strand
CCAAGGAGTTGATAATATGCCTTGTCTTCCTAAGACCGCTTGGCCTCCGACTTATTCAAGCCGGATTCAAATAATTCTGTAACTTTATACCACATAAAAACTTTGTTTTTATTTATTGGCCGCCATCGATTTTGTTTCACACCAAAAGATAAGTCGGATCGTAGCCATGTCGTTCTGTGAGCCAAGGAGTTGATAATATGCCTTGTCTTCCTAAGACCGCTTGGCCTCCGACTTATTATTAGCTCGCTTGTTTATTTTGAATTTAGCCTTTCAAGAATCAGAGATGAAAAACTTCTCACACCAATTTTTATAACGACCTAAAAACTGATAATGTTACACTTTGTCTAGTCCTGTTTCGACATAAATCTGACTAATATTCAAGCCGGATTCAAATAATTATTTAACTTTATACCACATAAAAACTTTGTTTTTATTTATTGGCCGCCATCGATTTTGTTTCACACCAAAAGATGCGGCCTTTTTTCGTTTTTAGCTAATTCAGTGGTGAATTACTTTTGCGAAAAATTGTTGGTACAAAGTTGCTAGTTACAATTGCTTCCGTTGTTTTCTATCCTAGAAATGTACTCGCGTTTTCAGTCCACAAGTTCGCTCTGTGTTAGGTGTTTATCTTCTCTTGCCTTGCGCAACATCAGTTCGATCTTAACTTTCAAAATCCCTGTCACGCTCATCACGTCTTGCAGTTCCCTTTTTATATGCTGTGTTACATCATAAACTTTTCAATATCGTCAATAAACCGTTGTTGCTGATCCACAAATGGATAATGTGAGCAGTTATCGATAAGATCAAAGCGTTTGTCCCCAATAAGCTGTCGAATGTCGACCAATTGCTTGTTGGAAAAAATCTGGTCCTGCCTGCCATAGATGCCGAATAGTTTCACATTCATTTTTTGAATGTCATTTAAAATTTGCTTGGTGTCAATATTTACTTGTCTTTCGTTTTTATAGAAAACCAGTGGGGCTTTATCATTGCGGATGTTAGTCCTTCCATATTCGCTATTTTGGTAGTGCAATTCTAGCTGCTTAGATCCTGGAGTAGGATGAGGCATATTGAAAAAACCGTATGTAGAGGCAAGATCGTAGCACAGTTTGCGATAATCTGCACTTCTACGGTCTAGAGAGTTGATAAGAGAAATCCGGCTCAATGAAGCGGTATCTTCTTTTGCTCGCGCAAGTTTTGTGATACTCTGCAAAATATGATCATAAGTTTCCTGTTGGGAGAACAATGCGTCAACTAGTATCAGTCGTTCAACTTTTTCTGATCGGGCAGATGCATAAAGTGTGGCAACGATACCGCCAAAACTATGACCAATTATTGCAGTCTTCTTTATTTTATACTTTTCCATGAGGTGGTCAGGGTCATTGATGGCCTCGGTAAAAGTAATTGTTGCTGAAGAGTCGATGGATCGTCCTTCGCCTCGGCGATCATAAACAATGACATAGAACCCCTTTTTAGCAATTAAGCCCGCGGTTGTACCTTCAAACAACGTTGCATTGCCTCGTGGCCCTCCATGGATAAAGATGATAGGGGAATGTTGAGGATTCCCATAGGCTTTGGAGTAGATCTCCTGAGAGTGAGCCAGGCTGTTTAACAAACCGAAAACAAACAACAGCAACAAAAAGAAATACTTCATTTTAAATATTGTCTTAATTGAGTTGGAAAATATTATAATTTTTGAACTAGGAGCATTTTCTCATTTAATGGTGAAATATTGATAGTGCCGCTGGCATTCTCAAAATTCCAGGGAATAATGATCGGTAAGTAATATTGTTAATGCACCTATTTTAAAATACCCATTTCAGCAAGAATGATGTTTGCTATTTCAGTACGAGCATTATTAAAGTTTGGATTTCTCTCTGTTGATTGGATGCAGTTTGAAAAATAAAACACATCGTCTTTGGTAGTGACATAACCGACATACCATCCAATATATTTACCGTCTTGCTGGCCGGAACCAGTTTTTGCACGTATAACGTACTTTGATTTATTATCAACGATCATAATGTCTTTTAAAATATCCATTGATGGTTTAGAGAATGGAAGTTCGTTACCATGCAACTTTCTTAGAAACTCTATTTGTTGAGATGGTGATACCCTAAGACCGCCAGATAACCAGAATACATCAATGCCTCCACTTATATCGCAGTTTCCATAATGAGCTTTTTCTATCAACTTTTTCATTTGTGCTTCTCCGACTCTTCTGGCCAATTCCTGATAGAACCAAACAGTCGAATTTTTAAAAGCATCTCTCATATTGGTATCATGGTTCCATACGGGATTTTGGCGCTCTTTACCATCCCATTTGATAACTTCTTGTTCATCATTAATAACTTTGCTATCTAATGAAATTAATGTATTGCAAATCTTGAATGTTGATGCAGGAGTAAACGCCTGAGAAGTTTGTTCCTTATTATAGTAAGTATATGCATCCTTATTCTGGCTATAAATTACAAACGAACCCTGTACGTTCAATTTATCATAGTACTTTTTGAAGTCGTTCCTGATTACATCCTTTGGCAAGATATTAAACGAACTAGTAGAGATGAAAATTAATAAGAGTACTAAGATTGATAGCTGCTTTTTTTGCATAGGTGGGGTAGGATTGGAAAATGTGTGAGCATTAAGAACTAAAGATAAAGCAATTGTTTTGATTGAAACCCCAGGTTTAGCCGATTTAATGCTACACCGCTTACCTCAAAAATCCAGGGAATATAGATATTA
>NZ_JAZQPU010000189.1:0-4529 GCF_045628745.1 Pedobacter sp. | reverse complement strand
GGTTGCCTCCAGCTTTTGTAATTGCCCCATTAGACCTTGAAATTCTGGCAGTGCAGCACTTAACTTTGATTCAGCAGCATGGTTAACTTTATGCTTTTGCTGGTACTGTGCTTCATAGGTTATCAATTGCTGCTCAGAGAGTTGAAAAGCCTGAGCTAATTCATCCCTGATCAGTTTAGGATTTTTATCTTCAAACAAGGTATAACGCTCATTTTTGGCCTGCGCGCAGCCTTCCATTTCTTTTTTATAATTGGAGTCGTCAGTAAGAAGAGCTGTAGTTTTAACATTTATGGCATCCACCAAGGCTTTTAATTCCGCTTCAATTTTCACCAATTGCGTTTGCTTACTATTCAGCTCATTCAAAGAAAACTGATAATCTTCCCAACGTTTAGTGAGTATAGCAACAACTTTTGGTAGTTCTTCATCCTGAAGTGACAAGCCATAAGGCGCTAATAAGGTCTTGATCTGGTTAGTTATACCGATGACGGTAACATTAGCCTCCGCTACTGCTGTTTTTGCACGTGACAGTTCCAGCTTCGTATTCTCCAGCTTTTGTTTAACAAGCGCTTCCTTTGCCTCTTCCTTCAGGATAGCTTCACTTTTCAGGCTAATAGCCTTAGCGCAAGTATCCATGCTGGCTTTTAGTTTTTTTAATGTAATGAGTTCTTCCTTCAACTTATCGATCTTCTCTGCGTTTCCAGAGATCATCGTTTCAATTAATGCTGGTTGATTAATGACGAAATGCTCAGGAATCAACTGGTTTAAATCGTCAAATCTATTTTGTAAAGCTTGCCTATCGGACTTTAAGGAAAGTAAATGCTGTTCTTTATTATTTAACTCCGTTGAAACTCTTACATATTCCTTTTCTTTATCCCTGAGCAATTGAAGAGCTGCTACGAGCCTTTGCTCTTGTTGATTTCTTTTTTCTTCAGTTGGCGAAAGGTATTTACCAGTGCTCAAAGAAAGCTCCCTGTCCGGATTTTGATCCACAAAAGGATGATCTAAGGCCCCACATAAGGGACAAGGTTTTTGTGGTTCAAGAGATAACCTTGCCTGTTCGTAATTTAGAATCTTCTGCTCTAATTCCACAGCCTCTTGCAGGTGTTTTAAATGCAAATCGGCTTGCTCTTTCTCCTCCAGCATTGTAGCAATCTCTGCGGAGAGCACCTGCATATTTGCCTTTAATTCTATAATTGTAGTGACGATACCTTGCTCTGCCATAGCGACCTTTTCATAGTTGAGCGCATAAGCATACTGCTGTTCATAATGATGCTGCAAGTCTGGCAAAAGGGTTATTTTTGCTTCTAAGTCATCCTGGCGATGAACGCCGAAGCCCTCTATATTAGCCAGAAGCATATTATATAATGCCTGATTTTCTTCCTGTTCCAGGATTAGTTGATAAACCTTACGGTTGGACTCTAAGACCACCGAAGCCTCTGTATTGCTTTGACCAAGGTAAGCCATCACCTGCTCTTCAGCATTGTGCATCAATAAGGTGGCCTGTTGAAACGCTAATTGCTGTTGTTCCAAAACGAGCAGCTGTTTTTCCAAAGCCAGGTCAAGCTCATTGGCTTGCAGCCAATTGCGCAATTGTTCTATTTGCTCTTGTAACTGCAGCCTTTCGACTATTTTTAAACTGTTCTGTTTATCTAAAAGAGTAATATCTCCTGTAGTTTCCTCAAATTTAGCTTTAGCTTTAGCCTCCCTTTCCACCAAATAGGCAATCTCCGCATCCATAAAAATCACCTTTTCCAGCACAGGTGCCAGTTGAGTTTGCTTAGATCTGATTTCATTAAACTTTTCTTTCGCCTGCTCATAAAGCACTTTAGCTGTATTCAACTCCGCCGTAAATTTTGGTAATTGTTTGTTGAGCTGATCAATACGGAAGGTAGTCGTCTCGATCTGGCTTTTTGTGGCTTTAATTTCAGCAAGATCAGGCCTAAATTCAACAGCTTTCTGATGTTGCTCCAGGAGCTGAAAACGGTCTGCATTTTCATTGTAGAGCACCTGCTTTTCCGCATGGGAGTCTGAAAAATACATGCTTTTGTATTTTAGTGTATTCAGGTTCTTTAGCCACTGCAATTGATTGGAAGTGGCAGTGTGCCTGGCTTTAATCAAAGTAAATCCATCCCCTAAGGTTTGCAAACGTAAATTATGCTCAATTACAAGTTCTTCAGTCAGCAACTCTACTCCTCCCAGTTTAGTCTTATCGGACTCGAGTTTATCTTTTACCGTTCTTTGTTTTTCGAATACAATTTTCGAAATGTCGGTATAGATGCCTGTATCTGTAATTTTTTCAAGCAACTCACTCCGTTCATTATCACCGGCTTTCAGAAACCGGGTAAAGTCTCCCTGTGATAAAATAACTGACCGTAAAAACTGTTTATAGTCTAGTCCGCAAAGTTCTACTATGGCTTTTTTAGTTTGCGATGTGGTATGGCCGCCAATTATTTTCCCTGTTGCCCGTTCTGCCAGTTCCATTTTTTCATTTTGGAGGATGCCATCAGGCTGATTTCTTGCCTTGGCCACCGACCACTTTGACCGATAAGCTATTTCTTTAACCTCGAATTCAACTTCAGCATAACATTGCCCGGTATGCCTTGACATAATTTCTTTCACATATTTCTCATGGCGATGCACCTCACCATATAAAGCTACCGTAATGGCATCTAAAATGGTCGTTTTTCCTGCACCTGTAGGCCCTGTAATGGCAAATAAACCGCAGTCAGAAAAAGGAGCTTCATCAAAACGAATCTCGTGTTCGCCTCTCAACGAGTTGATATTTAAAAACTTGACACTTAAAATTTTCATCGTTTGTCTTTTTAATTTTCCCTTTGGTTCATTTGTTCCATAATTTCATCAAAACTCTCTATCAAGTCTGTAAAGTCTGCTTCGCCATACTCAGCTTCACAGCATTTGATGAATACTGCTTTTGGAGCTAAGTCTTGTAAAGAAAATGCTTCCTCCGGCATTTCCTCAAGACTTTTTGCCGGTTTAAGCTTATGCTGGCGGATAAAAAAACGTTCAATAAAGGGTTTGTCTGCTTTAAAATGATGGAGTTGTTCTTCCAGATCTGCAATATTTGCCTCTGTTAAAACCTGGATCTCCACCCATGAGTGGTATTTGCATTGCTGGTCTTCCAGCAGCCGCAGCTTACTTTTTACCTGTTCCAGGTTTCCTTTAATGCGAATGAGTTTTCTATAACAAGGTACTTCATGTACTTTCATGCTTGTCATTTCAGCACCTTTAAATTCAACGATAACTACCTGTTTAGCATCATCGTTCTCAGAAAAGCTTAAAGGGATAGGTGAACCGCAATAACGGATATGCTCCATTTTGTTAACCACCTGTGGGCGATGGATATGACCCAGAGCAATGTAATCGAATTCCACGGGGAACTGGTCGCCAGCAACCTGTGCCAGGTTACCCACATGGATTTCTTTTTCACTATCTGAGGTGCTGGAACCCGCGGCAAAAAGATGCCCTGTAGCAATGACAGGAATCCCTTGTAATTTAAAGGTTGAAATATGTTCCACAAAATTATGGTAATGTTGAGCAATGCCAATTCTGATGCGCTCCTGCCTTTCATCGGTGGTCTCACCAGATATAGAAAGCCTGATGTCACGGTCTCTTAAAAAAGGCACTGCACAAACTACCAATTCAATGTTTCCTTCATTATCAGCAATTTCAATTACCTGATCGGTAAATACCTCAGGAACACCACCCACGACATGGACGTTGAAATACCTGAGTAATTCTTTGGGTGCATCGAGCGTGCTGACAGAATCGTGGTTTCCACCGATGATAATCACCTCCCTGCAACAGGTGTTTTTGACTTGACGTAGAAACCGATAATATTGTTCCAGGGCGGTATTTGAAGGGGATCCAGTATCAAAGATGTCACCTGCAATGAGGAGGACATCAATACATTCTGTTTTTAACTTGACGATCAACCAGTTTAGAAAATCCTGGTGTTCTTCTGTACGTTCATTTTGTTCCAGCTTTTTGCCGAGGTGCCAATCGGCAGTGTGAAGTATTTTCATGTTAATTTGATAACCAATTAAAAGTATCTGCATTTTCGATGGTGAAAACTTCACCGGGAACATCTATAAAGGCAATTCCATTTTGTAACAAGTGTTTTGTTTGTGGGGTATGGCCAACAACCTGGTGAAAGCCAGCTATTGGATCACTTAACAAGGCCTCTGGCCGCACCCAAATTGGTGATTGCCTTTTATCATTCCCAGATTGGTCTCCAAGACCATGTACAAAAGCAAAGGCATCTCTATCTTGAAGAAACTTTTGGTTAAGACTAGTTTCGAGGTTTTTAAGGTCAATTTGGTGATGGGTGCTCCAGGAGTGAGTGATGCCAGCATGGTTAAACACGATGTCTTTGTAGACATAACACATTTGCATGGCATCTAAAGCACTTTCAAGTACGCTGGAAATTTCCCGGGCAAAGCTCCGCTGGTATCGGCTATATCGATCTTCAATTCCATATAAATAATGAAAATCATGATTGCCGATCAGCA
>NZ_JAZQPU010000188.1:0-4133 GCF_045628745.1 Pedobacter sp. | reverse complement strand
CCAATTTTATTCAATTGTATTAGATTTGATACAAAGCGAGAAGTATTAGGCTGGCATATTAAGCGTATGACTGCAAAAACGGCATCGAATGCACTATCTATCTTCAACACCTGCAACCAGAAGTTCAGGAATGAAGCCTTTAAAAAATAATTCGGGGTGAGCGACTTTTGATTAACTTTGCGGCCAACACACATTTTTTAACCGCATACTTTACGAATGAACATTAAACACCTATCCTTATACACCTTAATTGCACTCGCAACTGCTACCACTGCCCAGGCACAGAAGAAATCTTACATAGAATCCATGTCAGAACCCAATCAATGGGTAGATTCTGTATTTAATAAATTGAGCAGACGTTCGAAAATAGCGCAAATGTTTTTTGTACGTGGCCTGACCAACTCTACTAAAGCCTACGAAGATTCTATCGGCAGAGTTATTCAAAAAGAAAGAATTGGTGGCATCGTATTTTTTCAAGGTGGCCCCGGCAGACAAGCCATTTTAACCAATAAATACCAGGCCTTAGCCCGCGTACCATTGCTCATTACCTCTGATGGGGAGTGGGGTTTAGGCATGCGCTTGGACAGTACTATTTCTTACCCTTATCAAATGGCCCTGGGTGCTATACAAAATAATACCCTTTTACATAAAATGGGCTTAGAGGTGGCAAAAGATTATAAACGCATCGGTATGCACATGAACCTTGCTCCTGATGTTGATGTAAACAACAACGCCAATAACCCGGTGATCAATTACCGCTCTTTTGGCGAAAACAAGTATAACGTTGCCACTAAGGCGGCGGCTTACATGAACGGTATGCAAGATGGTGGCTTATTGGTGAGCATTAAACACTTTCCTGGCCATGGCGATACCGATGTAGATTCGCATTACGATTTGCCTAAACTTACTTTTACCAAAGAACGCCTGGATAGCCTTGAAATTTATCCTTTCCGTGAGTTGGTAATGGGTGGTGCCTCGGGTGTAATGATTGCCCATATGAACATTCCTTCATTGGATAATACACCAAACATGCCTTCTACTTTGTCTAAACCAATTGTTACTGGCCTCTTGAAAGAAGAACTTGCCTTTAAAGGATTGATTATTTCGGATGCCATGGAAATGAAAGGGGTAGTTAAATATTTTAAAGATGGTGAAGCCGATGTAATGGGTGTTATTGCTGGTAATGACATTTTAGAATTGTCTCAAAATAGCGATCGTGCCATTAAGTTAGTGCGTAGAGCGGTGCGCTCTGGCAGAATCAGTATGGACCGCATTGATGAAAGTGTTAAAAAGATCTTGCTGGCTAAATATTGGGTTGGCTTGAACGTGAGAGATACCTTAAATGAACAAAACGTAGCTGCAGAGGTAAACAGACCTGAAAGCAAGGCTTTGGTACAAGAACTTGCAGATGCCTCTATGACTTTACTGCATGGACGTGAATTTATTAAAACCCTTGATCAAACCAAAAGAACGGCCATCATTAGCATCGGTACCACAGGGGTAACAACATTCCAAAAAGAGCTGGGTAATTTCTACAAAAATTCCATCTCTTTTACTTTAGATAAAACGGCTAATGCCAATGCCATTGCCAAGGTAATGAAAGAACTTGCTTTATTCGACCAGGTCATAATTGGTATTCACGATTCCCGCACACGTCCGGGTAATGGAATGGTGTTGAGTGCAGACCTGAAAATGTTTATCAAGAACATGTCTCAGAAAAATGCTGTATTCTCTTTATTCGGTAATCCTTACAATTTATCGCAATGGGCAGGATTGGAAAATAGCAAAGCTTTGTTAGTTGCTTATCAAAAAGAAGATTTTATGCAGAAAGCAGCCGCATCGGTTCTTAAAAACCAGCTAATTGCTACCGGCAGACTTCCTGTTACGGTGAATACATTTTTTAAATACGGCGGCGGCTTGTAAGCTGATTAGTCCCCTTTATTATAACCTGTTTAAAGGTCCAGTTCTTCAATGACTGGACCTTTTCTTATATAATAACTATATAGAGAATGACTATAAATATATTGTATTTAATCAGGAATCTTGTGTGCAGCCTTGTTAAACCTTAACTTTATAAGCCCAGATTTGAAATGCTTTATTGCTGCATTTCAATTTTATCTCCCAATACGGATTTATTAAAATACCTTTAAAAAAAATGTTCAGACATGCTTAAACCATTAAAAATACTTCAAGCTTCTGCTGGCTCAGGTAAAACTTTTAGTTTAACCGTCCATTACCTGGTGCTGCTTTTTAGTGGTGAAAATAAATACCGTGAAATTCTTGCTGTAACCTTTACCAATAAGGCTACGGAAGAAATGAAAACCAGGATTTTGGAGGTGTTGCGTGGTTTAGCCGAAGGCGATCAATCCAATAAAATCAATGACTACAGGTTGTTGGTCTTAAAGGCTCATCCTAATTTAAATCCTATCACCTTAAAAGAACAGGCAGATGTAATTTACCGTAAAATTCTGCACGATTACAGCCGTTTCTCGGTGAGTACCATTGATGGTTTTGTGCAAAAGGTAATTCGTGGTTTCGCTTTTGAGCTTGGCCTTGATGCCGGTTATGGATTGGAGATGAACTATGATAAAGTAAAAAATGAACTCGCCGACAGGCTGGATATGGCTTTAGATGAGCAGCCGCAACTCTTGCAATGGATCATCAACCTCGCTAAAGACCGTATCAATAACAATGTAAGCTGGAATTACCGCCGCGAGCTTTTGGAGCTGACCAGCGAAATTTTCAAGGAACGCTATCAGCCCTTTGAAAAAGCCATGGATACTTTAGGTAAGGTGGCAGATATGGATACTTTATTTAACGACTATAAACTCCTCACTAAACAAAGTATAGACTTATTTGAAGATTCCATTAAGGAATGTGCCAAAGATGCGCTTGATATTTTCCAGGTGCTGGATATTGACACCGGATCCTTAAAAGGGAAATCGCGCTCGCCATTGTTAAATATCAAGAAAATTCTGGATGGCGACTTTAGTAAAATACAATCGCTGTATAAATTAATTGATGAACCGGAGGAGTGGCTGCAAAAAGGCAGCAACAATTCGCTTTATGAAGAACTCAATCCTTGTTTAAAGACCTTAATTAAAAATTACCAGGAAGGTTATGCCGCCTATATATTAGCCTTAGGCTTTAACAAAAACTTATACTACCTGCGTTTAATGCAGGAAATGGCGGCCTTGCTGAAAAGCTACCGCGACGAAAGTCCTAACCTGCTGATCAGCGATGCTCAAAATATTTTAAAAGGTATTACCGATGATGCTGATGATAACCCTTCTTTTATATGGGAGAAAATGGGCAGCTTCTACAAGAACTTTCTCTTTGACGAATTTCAGGATACTTCTGCCAACCAATGGGGCAGTTTTAAATCTTTACTCAGCAATGCCATGGCAGCGCCAAGTGAAAAATTTATAGACCATTTAATTGTTGGCGATACCAAACAGTCTATTTACCGCTGGCGAAATGGCGATTGGAACATCTTACACCAGCAGGCAAAAACAGATCTTGGGGCACATCATATTGTTGATGATAGTTTGGAAGAAAATTACCGCAGTACAGAAGAAATCATCAACTTCAATAACCAGTTGTATAAAGACCTGCCTAAACTATTGCAATTGCAGCTTAACCAGACCATCAATGGACTGGAAAATGGCAATGAAGCTAAAGAATGGTGGGCAGCCAATGGCTTTGACCATATTGTGAGTGATGTTTATGCCGGTGCAACACAAAGAATAACACCAAAAACCCTCAAAGGGGGTACCGTAAAATGTATGGTCCTCAAGAGTGAGGAGGGCGAAGCTAAACTTTCCTTCGCAGAGTTGGCGTTAGGGAAAATGCTGGAAGAGATTAAATGGCTGCTGGAAGTTAAAAACTACCAGAAGAAAGACATTTGTGTATTAGTGCGCAAAAATTCTGAGGCTATTGCCGCTGTAAAGGCTCTATTGCAAAATGGAATCAGCGTTATTTCTGGCGAAGCACTTTTAATTGTAAACAACAGCGCTGTAAAACTTATCCTCAATACACTGCAGATTTTAGGTGGACTGGCAGAAAATACCGCCTTATATAAGGCTAATGCCATCAGTTTATACAGTCGCCTGCAAGGTAAAGAGGTAGAAACA
>NZ_JAZQPU010000187.1:0-3183 GCF_045628745.1 Pedobacter sp. | reverse complement strand
CAGCAGGACTTTAACTTCCTGCATGGTTTTATTCATCTGTCTGGCTTCACCATCTGTTTTTGCGCAAAAGAAAAAAACAGTAGAACCGCCAAAACCAATTTTCACCAGTGCTGGCGGACAGCTTAACTATACAGCTGATGAACAAGGAAACCGAATTCCGGATTTCTCTTACAGTGGTTATATGGCTGGCGCGTTTCCTATACCGGAGGCGATAGTTAAAGTGGTGGTGCCCCTAACAACAGGTGATGCCACGGAAAGAATTCAGGCAGCACTCAACTATGTTGCTGCTTTACCTCTGGGTAAAAATGGTCTTCGTGGTGCTGTTTTGCTGGAAAAAGGTGTTTATACAGTAGCAGGTTCCTTAAAAATTAAGGCTTCAGGGGTGGTACTTCGTGGCAGTGGAATGGCTAATGGTGGCACTTTAATCCAGGCTACGGGTTTGGACAGAATGGGCGTAGTACTTATTTCCGGTGAAGCAAATCGCCAGCAGGAACAGCCTGTTGCCATCACTAATGACTATGTGCCTGTAAATGCCATGTCGGTAAAAGTGGCTAACGCAGGTTCTTTTAAAACAGGAAACCGCATTTTAATTCACCGTCCTTCGCCAAAAAACTGGCTTGAAGACTTAGGTGTTGAACATTTTGGGGGCGGCGTTACGGCCACAGGCTGGAAAGCTGGTCAGCGTGATCTTTATTGGGACAGAACCATCGTTAAAGTTTCCGGAACGGAACTCTTTTTCGATGCACCCATTACCACAGCTTTAGAAGCCAGATATGGCGGAGCAAATGTCATTAAATACAGCTGGACAGGCAGAATAGCACAGTCGGGCGTAGAAAATTTAAAAATACAATCCAGTTACGATAAAAATAACCCTAAAGATGAATACCATCGCTGGACAGGGGTTTCCATTGCAAATGTAGAAGATGCCTGGGTGCGTCAGGTTGTTTTCGAAAATTTAGCAGGTTCAGCGGTTAATGTGCAGGAATCTGCCAGAAGAATTACGGTTGAAGACTGTAAATCTCTGGCTCCTGTATCAGAAATTGGTGGCGAAAGAAGGTATACCTTTTTCACCACAGGGCAGCAAACACTTTTTCAAAGGCTATATGCTGAATATGGCTATCATGATTTTGGTGTTGGTTTTTGTGCCGCCGGTCCGAATGCCTTTGTACAATGCAATGCTTACCTGCCTTTTAGTTTTAGCGGCGCTATAGACAGCTGGGCATCAGGCGTATTGTTTGATGTTGTGAATGTTGATGGTCAGGCTTTAAGTTTCTCCAATAGGGGTCAGGATGGTCAGGGCGCCGGATGGGCTGCTGCAAACAGTGTTTTCTGGCAAAGTACAGCCGCGAGGATTGATAACTTCAAACCACCGGGCGCACAAAACTGGGCTTTTGGCAATTGGGCACAATTTTCGGGCGATGGCTATTGGGACATGTCGAATGAACAAATTCAACCACGCAGTTTATATTATGCGCAGTTGACTGACAGAATTGGTAAAGATGCCCAACAGCGTGCATTTATGATGTTCAACCCTTCAGAGGCATCGAGTAGTCCATCGGTAGATGTTGCACAAAAGTTAACCAAATTGGCCGCACAACCGATGATGGAGCTTGATGAATTTATAGATGCAAGTGCCAGTCGTAATCCGATAGCATTAAACCAGGCACAGGCTAAAACGATAGATCAGATAGGTATCGCAAAAATGAGTCCATTAAAAACAAATGGTCTTATGGCTATTGAAAATGGTTGGCTTATGCGCAATGCAGCAGTAATTTCCGGCAACCGTCAGGAGGTTCAATGGTGGAATGGCAGTGCCAGACCTCATGGCTTAAAAACTGCTAAACCTCATGTTACCCGCTTTGTTCCCGGCCGCGCTGGTTTGGGATTAACCGACGATTTAAATGCCTTAACCGATAGTATGCAAAAGGGATCAGTTAAGGTAATGGAACATAATTATGGCCTCTGGTATGATAGGCGACGTGATGATCACGAACGTATCCGCAGGATGAATGGCGAAGTATGGGCACCATTTTATGAATTGCCTTTTGCCAGAAGTGGACAGGGAACTGCCTGGGATGGCTTGAGCAAATATGATTTAAGTAAATATAACCTTTGGTATTGGGACCGCCTAAAGCAATTTGCTGATCTGGCAGATCAAAAGGGATTGGTGCTGGTGCATCAAAACTATTTTCAGCATAATATCATTGAAGCAGGTGCGCACTATGCAGATTTCCCATGGCGTACCGCAAATAACATCAACAGCACTGGTTTTCCGGAGCCTGTGCCTTATGCCGGCGACAAGCGTATTTTTCTTGCCGAGCAGTTTTATGATATTTCTAATGCCACACGCCGCAGTTTACACCGCGCTTACATCAGGCAGTGCCTGAATAATTTTGCGGAAAACAACAGTGTGATCCAGCTGATTGGTGCTGAATTTACTGGTCCGAAGCATTTTGTGGAGTTCTGGCTCGCGTGCATTGAAGAATGGAAAAAGGATACGGGCAAACACCCTATCATCGGCTTAAGTGTAACCAAAGATGTGCAGGATGCTATTTTAGCAGATCCAGAAAAAGCGGCTTTGGTAGATGTCATTGACATCAGGTACTGGCATTATCAGGCAGATGGCACTGCTTACGCGCCATTAGGCGGGCAAAACCTGGCTCCACGCCAGCATGCCCGTTTGTTAAAGCCACAGAAAACTTCTTTTGCACAGGTTTATCGTGCGGTTGTTGAATATAAAACTAAATATCCCGCGAAAGCGGTTATTTACTCTGGAGATAACTATACCAGTTACGGATGGGCAGTATTGATGGCAGGAGGTTCACTGCCAACGCTGCCGGCACTACATAAGGAATTGTTTGCTGCTGCAGCTCAGTTGAAGCCAGTAACTCCAATAGCAGAAAACGCGAACCAATACGCCTTAGCAAATCCGGGTAAAGCCTATATTTTTTATAATGCTGCGGCACAACCTTTAAAGGTAGACTTAAGCCAGGTGAAGGGCACATTTAGCATCAAAATCATTAACCCTGCAAATGGAGCTGTTTTAAAAACAGAGAAAGTAAAAGGTGGTTCCATCATTCAGCTGCAAAAGTTAAGTACGGCAGATGAAGTCGTTTTAGTGAATAAAATCTAGCACATAAATATGATCAATTTCAAAAATATAAGTATTGTATTACTTTCCAT
>NZ_JAZQPU010000186.1:0-8529 GCF_045628745.1 Pedobacter sp. | reverse complement strand
CCAAGGGCAATAGGTTGAATAAACTTCAACACTTCAGCAAATCTTTCCTGATGGTCAAACATAGCAAAACTAATAGCCGCAAAAGTCATGATGCCTGCTGAAGGTAAGATCCAGATCAGGAAGGTGATAATGGAAAGCTTTAACCCTCCTACCTTATAAGCAATACCTACAAGGGTTTGTGTAGAAGCTGGTCCAGGTAAAACCTGGGCCAGCGCATTCAACTCCAGCAAATCTGCTTCGGAGATAAACTTGTTATTCTTTACAAAATATTTGAGCAAAAGAGCAATATGTGCCTGAGCACCACCAAAGGCCGTCAGCGTAAACCATAGTACATTCCTCAGGAACAAGAGTTGTTTTCTTTTCAAAATATCAGGCATTAATCATCTTCGTAATCCAGGCCCATGGCACTATTGTAAGCACCCTGCAATTCTGAAAAAGCATGGTTGTCTCTTTTATTCCTTGCTACGGTCATTCCTTTTTGGTAAATTGCTACTGCCTTTTCCAATTCCTGGGTTTTTTCGTACAATTTACCTAAATGGTAATAGGTACCTACATAATCAGGATGGTCATTAATCAAAATGTTGTAATAATAAAAGGCTTGTTCAGTATCATTTATGCTGTTGTATTCTGTTGCCAGGGCATAAATTACGAAAGGATCGTTAGGATCACTTTTTAAAAATTCCAATAAGGAAATTAATCGGGTAGTTTGCATTATAAATCCCTGCTTTTTTAATTAGATTTGCAAAAAGACAATTTTTATGAAAATATTAGTTTGTATCAGTAATGTGCCCGACACGACAACAAAAATAACTTTTACTAACGATAATACACAATTCAATACAGCTGGAGTTCAATTTATTGTAAATCCATATGATGAGATTGCATTATCGAAAGCTATTGAACTGTGTGAAGGTGGAAAAGGAACAGTGACAGTATTGAATGTCGGTGAAAGCAGCACTGAGCCTACCATTAGGAAGGCTTTAGCCATTGGTGCTGATGAGGCGGTAAGAATCAATGCTGCCCCTAGAGATGCTTATTTTACTGCTTATCAAATAGCAGAATATGCAAAAAACAACGCCTTCGACATGATTTTATGTGGAAGAGAGTCTATAGATTATAATGGTGCGCAAGTTGCGGCGATGGTAGGCGAACTTTTGTCGATTCCTTCGATCTCTATCATTAAAAAATTGGATTATGATGGAACTACTGCTACCTTAGAACGTGAAATTGAAGGTGGTAAAGAAGTAGTTTCCGTAAATGGACTGTTTATTGCGAGCTGTGCTGAAGGTGTTGCCGAAGCTAAAATTCCAAATATGCGCGGTATCATGTCTGCAAGATCTAAGCCTTTGGCAGTTGTTGAAGCTGTTGCTGTAGATGAGGTAGCTAAAATAGTGAAGTTTGAAACTCCGGCACCAAGGGGAACAGTAAAATTGGTGCCTGCAGAAGATGCAGCTAAATTAATCGACTTGTTACATTCCGAAGCGAAGGTGATCTAAGGATCCCTATTTGCATATAAAATTATTTAAAAAGATATTATGTCAGTACTAGTCTATATAGAACAAGCCGAGGGCAAATTTAAGAAATCAGGATTTGAAGCCGTTTCTTATGCTAAAGCCATTGCAGATGCACAAGGAACTCATTTAACCGCTATTTCCATAGGTAATGTTGGTGAAGGTGACCTTAAAGAATTAGGTAAATATGGTGCTTCAAAAGTTTTAAACGTCTCTACAGATCAATTAAAAAGTTTTGTTAACCAGGCTTATGCTTCGGTAATTGTGGATGCTGCAACCAAAGAAAATGCAGACATTGTTGTTTTATCAAACTCTTTTTCTGGTAAAGGTTTAGCCCCACGTATTGCGGTAAAACTTAAAGCTGGCTTAATTGATGGTGCAGTAACGCTGCCACAATTGGAAGATGGAAAGTTTTCAGTTAAGAAAACAGCCTTCTCTGGAAAAGCTTTCGCCATCACTGAAATTACAGCGGCTAATAAAGTGATTGCTTTAAACCCAAATGCTTTTGGTGTTAAAGAATCACCTGTTGAAGTTGCTATTGAAGATTTTGCACCAGAAGTTAAAGCCACAGATTTTGCTGCTATTGTAAAAGAAATTGTAAGAGCAACAGATAAAGTTTCTTTGCCTGATGCAGAATTAGTTGTTTCTGCAGGTAGAGGATTAAAAGGCCCAGAAAACTGGGGAATGATTGAAGAGCTGGCAGAACTGCTAGGTGCAGCTACGGCTTGCTCTAAGCCAGTTTCTGATGCCGACTGGAGACCACACTCGGAACACGTAGGACAAACGGGTATTACAGTTAGTCCAAATTTGTATTTAGCGATCGGTATTTCTGGTGCTATTCAACATTTGGCAGGAATTAGCTCCTCAAAAGTTATTGTAGTCATCAACAAAGACCCTGAAGCACCTTTCTTTAAAGTTGCTGATTATGGTATTGTTGGCGATGCATTTGAAGTTGTACCCCAATTAATCGAAGCTTTAAAAGCACATAAAGGATAATGTTATAAGGCAGACTTCGGTCTGCCTTATATTCTTTAATATGAAAAAAGTAAAACTTGACATCGTAGGATTATCCTATAGCCAAACACAATCAGGTGCTTATGCACTGGTTTTAGGCGAAGTGAACGGCAGAAGACGCCTTCCTATCATCATAGGTGCGTTCGAAGCACAGGCAATAGCCATAGAAATTGAAAAAATGACACCAAGCAGGCCGCTTACCCATGACCTGTTTAAATCTTTCGCACAAGCTTATCAGATAGAAATACAAGAGGTGTTGATTTATAACCTTGTAGATGGTGTTTTCTTCGCGAAATTAATCTGTTCTGATGGCAAAAACACCAGGGAGATTGATGCAAGAACATCAGATGCCATCGCCTTAGCGGTTCGCTTTAAGGCTGCAATTTATACTTACGAATTCATCATTTCCTCTGCGGGCATCGTTATTGAAGGAAATGACTTGCTATTCCTTGAAAACATGGATACCATGGCCAAAGAGAAAGGATCTGAAGATATGAATACTTCTATTCCGGGTACAAATTATAAATCTTTATCGGTAGAAGAATTACATCAAAAACTTCAGGAAGCAATTGCTGAAGAAGCTTATGAAAAAGCAGCACGCATTAGGGATGAACTTAACAAAAGAAATTTATAGGCTCATCACATCATCACGCTTGTTTAACAGTACATTATATTTCCATACAATTTAATATTATACACAATTTTTTCTTTTCAAAGTTTAACTAACTATTATGATGAATGTTAAGGCTCGCTTAACTCTGATGAATTTTTTGCAATTTTTTATATGGGGTTCATGGCTTCTAACAATCGGCGTTTATTGGTTTCAAAACAAGCAATGGTCGGGTACTGAATTTGGTGTTATTTTTTCCACCATGGGTATTTCTTCTATCTTCATGCCGGCCATCATAGGCATCATTTCTGACCGTTTCATCAATGCAGAAAAACTTTATGGCATTTTACACATTTTAGCATCCCTTGTGCTATTCTGTTTACCCATGGTAGACAACCCTTCTACATTTTTCTGGGTAATCTTGCTCAACATGATTTTTTATATGCCTACCCTATCCTTATCCATTACGGTAGCCTATTCAGCATTAAAGAATGCAAATAAAGATGTTGTCATTGATTATCCGCCAATCAGAATTTGGGGTACCATTGGTTTTATTGCCGCTTTATGGGCAGTAAGTTTAACAGGTAATGAAGCCTCGGCAAACCAGTTCTATATCGCATCTGCCGTTTCGTTAATCCTAGGTATTTATTCATTTACCTTACCTAAATGTCCACCTCTGGCAAGTAAGGTTGAAGCGAAATCTTTTATTGACTCTTTAGGTTTAAGAGCATTTACTTTGTTAAAGCAAAAGAAATTTGCTGTTTTCTTTATATTTTCCATGTTGTTAGGTGCAGCTTTACAGCTTACAAACGCTTATGGAGATACTTTTTTACATGATTTTAAGAGTATTCCTGCTTTTAAGGACCTCCTTGCGGTAAAATATCCGGCCATTATCATGTCCATTTCCCAAATCTCAGAAACCTTATTTATTTTAGCCATTCCTTTCTTTTTAAAGAAGTTCGGTATTAAGTATGTGATGCTTTTCAGTATGTTAGCCTGGGTATTAAGGTTTGGCCTTTTTGCTTTTGGTGATCCTGCTGGTGGCCTTTGGATGATCGTCTTATCATGTATCATTTATGGTATGGCCTTCGATTTCTTCAATATCTCGGGTTCCTTATTTGTAGAAACACAGGTAGATGAAAAAATGCGCGGCAGTGCACAGGGCTTATTTATGATGATGGTGAATGGTTTTGGAGCTTTATTTGGCAGCTTTGCCAGTGGATTGATTATAGACCATTTCTTTACGTTTGCAGATCAAAGTAAAGACTGGACAAATATTTGGTTAACATTTGCTGCCTATACTTTGATATTGGCTATCGTGTTCCCATTTATTTTTAAATATAAACATAACCGTGCAGAAAAGACGGCTATTAAGGCAATGAGCCACTCGTAACTTCAATCTATATTAATCGCTTTCAACAAATATGTCGTCTCACAAGCATAGAAAAGATAAGAATTGTTTAAACTGTGGCCATACGGTTGAGGAATACTTTTGTACACACTGTGGACAGGAAAACCTGGAGTTAAAGGAAGACGCCTGGCATATGGTTATACATGCCATATCAGATTATTTCCACTTTGAATCTAAGTTTTTCGGCACCCTTAAACCGTTGCTTTTTCAACCGGGTACATTGACACAGAAATATGTAGCGGGAAAAAGAGTTTCTTTTATCAATCCCATTAGGTTGTACATTTTCGTCAGTATCGTTTTCTTTTTGGTCACGCTATCTTCAGGGAATCACACTGATGAAGGTGTTGTAGTTAAGGAGAATGGAAAAAGCAGGAAGGGCCTGAATATTAAGAGCAATCTAGCTGAGTCTTTAAATTTAGCAAAGGATACAACAATAGCAGCATACGAGACGAGACAAAAGTCTCTACCTAAGTCAGATAGAGACAATTTAGTAAAGCAATACATTAACAAGAAGTTTGTTAAATTATACAACTACCCCAATGCCTCGGAAAAGTTATTGGAAGAGTTTGTTCATAATATTCCAAAATTGATGTTTATCTTACTGCCTTTTTTTGCATTAATTTTGAAGCTGGTTTATTTCAAAAGGAAGAAGTTTTATTATGAGCACCTCATTTACTCTTTCCATGTCCATTCAGCTTTGTTTTTAAGTATTTTGCTGTTTATGTTCCTGAATTGGTTATTTGGGTTCTTTTATAATATCGAGGAAACCCTGGTCGGATTATGGACTGTTTATATCATCTGGTATATTTACCGATCGCTCAGGACTTTTTATGGCAGCAGCAGGTGGAAGACCGTATTTAAGCTATTCGCTTTGTATATATGTTATATCTTTGTTTTCGTAATATCCCTATTTTTGATCTTTGCGTTAACCGCAATCATGACATAATTTAAAGCTTATTGTCTATTTATACATTTTGACTACCTTATCAACGCGTTACAACTTAAAAGCTTACCCAGTTCAAAAGGCCTAAGAGCAACAGTCATTACAATTTTTATAACAACAATATAATGACCTTTTTATAATTCTCAGTAAAAATAAAAGCCCAAACATCTATAAAATGTTTGGGCTTTTTATTATGTAAAATATTCTATCTTTTTTCTAGCTCTACAAAATCTCTGTTGGTATGACCAACATAAATTTGACGAGGACGACCGATAGGTTCTTTATTTTCATGCATTTCTTTCCATTGTGCAATCCATCCTGGTAAACGACCAAGGGCGAACAATACAGTGAACATATCTGTAGGGAAACCTAATGCTCTATAAATGATGCCAGAATAAAAATCTACGTTAGGGTATAATTTACGTTCTACAAAGTAAGCATCGTTAAGTGCTGCTTCTTCTAATTTTTTAGCAATTTCTAAAACCGGATCATTGATACCTAATTTTTCTAAAATATCATCACAAGCTTTTTTAATGATTTTAGCTCTAGGATCGAAGTTTTTGTAAACCCTGTGTCCAAAGCCCATCATACGGAAAGGATCATTTTTGTCTTTAGCTTTGTTGATCCATTTTTCAGTATCACCACCATCTTCTTTTATGAGCTCCAGCATTTCAATTACCGCCTGGTTAGCTCCACCATGCAAAGGACCCCAAAGAGCGCTAATACCTGCAGAAACAGATGCATAAAGGTTACAATCTGAAGACCCAACCATTCTTACTGTTGATGCAGAACAATTTTGCTCATGATCAGCATGTAGAATCAATAAAGTATTCATTGCAGCAACAACAACAGGATCAATTTCCACTTCTTCTGTACGTTGACCAAAGATCATATTGATGAAATTGGTTACATAGTCGAATTTGTTTTTTGGATAGATCAGTGGATGACCTAAAGATTTTTTATAAATGAAAGAAACTATGGTTGGAAACTTAGCCAATAATTTAATCATT
Organism: Pedobacter sp.; assembly: GCF_045628745.1. GTDB lineage: Bacteria > Bacteroidota > Bacteroidia > Sphingobacteriales > Sphingobacteriaceae > Pedobacter. The sequence continues at coordinate 2,030 of NZ_JAZQPU010000186.1, read as the reverse complement.
GTTTGATCCATTGTCTCAGGAGCTGAGTTAGCTACCAATGACTCAGGATAAAAAGTAGATAGAGAACATACCAAAGAAGCAAGTTGCGCCATTGGGTGAGATTTAGAAGGATAACCATCTAAAAATTTCTTCATGTCCTCATGAATAAGGGTATGGTTTCTTATTTGTCCCTGGAAACCATCTAATTGTTCTTTTGTTGGCAGATCACCATAAATTAATAAATAGGCGACTTCAAGAAAAGTAGATTTTTCTGCTAATTCTTCAATAGCATATCCGCGATATTTTAAAATTCCTTTTTCGCCATCGAGGAATGTTATAGCACTTTTAGTGGAACCTGTATTTTTGTACCCAAAATCAAGGGTAATGCAACCAGTTTGTTCCCTTAACTTTGAAATATCTATTGACTTTTCGCCTTCAGTACCCGTTATAATTGGGAATTCATATACTTTACCGTCAATCTTAATTTCTGCAATCTCTGACATATCTTTTAATTTATCTAACAAAAGTAACTAATCTATTTTATTTGTAGGTTAACAACTACATAAAGGTTTTAAGGAATATGCAGGTTATTTAATTTCTTGAACAACAGCCCCACATTCCATCATCTCATCACCGTAATAGGGGTTTCTAATCTCTTTATTAGAAGACAACCAATCACCACCGTCGCCATTGTTGGCCATTGGGCAGTGTTGAACATAAATAGTACCTGCTTGCAGGTCTGCATGTTTAAACATGGCGATAACATCTGAGCTTAAAGAAGTAAATTCTTCTCTTTGATCTTTCAGGGTTTTAGCCGTTGCTATTTTGTCGGCTACCAATGCTGTATTTTCACATCCATCATAAGTACTAAGTTTGGCAGACAACTCTTTAGCTACCTCACGGGCAGTTTTGTCGTCCGCGTTCACTAACGCATCTTTAAGCTTGATGTAACCTGCATAGATAGCCTGTACCGTTGGTTCTTTTAAGCTCACAGCCGTAATAGCCGTGGGTGCCGTAACCGCTGCACTGTCTGTACCCTTTGCAGAATCTTGTGTTGTATTTCCACAAGAAGCCAATGCAAATAGCAAGACAGCACCTATATATTTATTCATAAACTTTGTTTTTTGCTCAAATTAGCATTAAAATCTGAATAAATAAAAAAGCCCCTGAAAAAATCAGGGGCTCCAATAATTTGTGAGGTTAGTATTACAATTTAAACCCGTAAGCTAAACGTAAAGCCACATGACCTACATTTTTATCATAAATAGGGTTTGCATCTCTTGCACTTGAAATACCTTCATATTTAACGCCAAGGTCTAAACCACTGCTCCATGAGTAACCAATTGCTGGAGAATATAAAAATCCTGTTTTAGCTTGATCAGTAACACCAAAAGCAGCACCTACTTCTGCTAAACCATAAAGACCAGAACCTGATTGGTCAAAGAAAACTTTAACACCAGCTTTTACTGGGATATAGCCATAATCTTGTTTAAACTCTGGTGCATAGTCTTTAGAAAAGAAATGCGTATAACCAACTGTTACTGGAATTGACAATTGTTTAGAAACATCAAATTGCAAACGAGCATCAGCACCTAAAGTAAAGTTATACTGATCCGTTGTTGGAATACCTGCGTTGATACCTATGCCTAATTTTGGTCCTTGTGCATTAACATTTGTAGAGAAGAATAAAGCCACGGCAGCTACTGCAGAAGCCATAAATTTAGTAGTTGTTTTCATAATATACTTGAATTCGTTTAAATAATAGCAGAAATAAATCTGATACTTCTGCTTAAACAAAATGCATGCCACAGTTGGAAATCGTTTAACATAAGTTAAACAAAAGGTATTTTCCCAAGAAGCCCGTAATTAAGGAATTGGCTATTATACATTAAATTTGGTTTTGCACATGGCAATAACCTGTTCACTTATGGCTGTATCTTGTTCAACATCAAACCAATGAATCTTAACCCCATCTTTTTCCATTTTTCTAAAGAAGGTCATTTGTCTTTTTGCATACTGGCAAATCGCATTGAACAAAGTTTCCTTCAATA
>NZ_JAZQPU010000185.1:0-1590 GCF_045628745.1 Pedobacter sp. | reverse complement strand
AATAGGTAATGAAGTAAATGAGTTAAAAAGAAAGGGTGCCCAAATAGCAAACCTGACCATTGGTGATTTTAATCCTTCTATTTTTCCTATTCCTGAAGAATTAAAAACTGAAATTATTGATGCTTACAATGATCACCAAACCAATTATCCGCCTGCAGATGGTATATTACCTTTGCGTGAAGTGGTTTCTGACTTGTTGAAAGATAGATATGAACTCAGCTATACGCCATCAGAAATTTTAATTTCTGCAGGTTCTCGTCCTTTAATTTATTCTACTTTCCTGGCTTTAATTGATCCGGGCGACAAAGTAATTTTCCCTGCACCATCATGGAACAATAACCACTACTGTCACTTAACTTCAGCAGAAGGCATTGCCATTGAAAGTCTGGAAGAAAACAATTTCATGCCGGTGGCATCACAATTGAAACCACACTTAAAAGGGGCAACTTTATTGGCACTTTGTTCGCCATTGAACCCTACAGGAACGATGTTCTCTGAGGAGCAACTGGCAGAAATATGCGATTTAGTATTGGCAGAAAATGCAAGCCGCCCGGCAGAGGAGAAACCATTGTACATCATGTACGATCAGATCTATTCTTTATTGACTTTTGGTAAAGAGCACATCAACCCGGTTACGCTAAGGCCAGCATTAAAAGATTATACTATTTTTATTGATGGTATTTCTAAATGCCTTGCCGCAACAGGGGTAAGGGTAGGCTGGGGCTTTGGTCCGGAGGCTGTTGTGAGCAAAATGAAAGCTATTTTAGGCCACATGGGTGCCTGGGCTCCTAAAGCAGAGCAGGTAGCTGTTGCAAATTACTTTAAAAATGCGCCGCAGGTAGATACTTATTTAGCTAGCTTTAAAGAGCAGATTCAATTGAGCCTGAACGAAATTTACAATGGTTTTCAGGATTTGAAAAAGGAAGGTTTTGCCGTTGATGCCATTGAGCCTATGGGGGCCATTTACCTGACTATTAAAATCGATTACATCGGCAAAACTACGCCTGATGGTGATTTACTGAAAGACAGTGCTGATGTCAACTTTTACCTGATCAAAGCTGCGGGTACTGCCTTAGTGCCGTTCTCTGCCTTTGGTAACGACGATAATATGGCTTGGTTCAGGGCTTCTGTTGGTGGTTGTTCATTGGATGACATTAAAGCAATGATGCCAAGAATTAAAACTGCTTTAAGTCTGTTGAAATAAAATTTAGCACTTCTTCTTTCCAATTGAATGTGAAGAAGCTCATTAAAAGGTAGCGTCATTTTAAATGGACGCTTAAACATAATAAGATCCTGTATCATGATGAATGGTATGGGATCTTTCTTTTAAAGGCACCTTTACAACAAGTAATATTTACCTAATCGGTGAGCTAGCATTTGAAGGTCATTAGCAGGGCCTTCAGTTATCAATCGATATAGGAAGGCCCTACAAAGGCCCTACCAACGCTTTCTGAACGCTATGGAAACTATAAGATTCAGCATGCCTTTCAGTTATTTGAAAATCCTTAATTAGTAAGGATTTTCATTGCTATTTTCCGGGAGTTAATTCCATGAAAAAGACCGTATCATTTTTCAACGATACGGTCTTTT
>NZ_JAZQPU010000184.1:0-11268 GCF_045628745.1 Pedobacter sp. | reverse complement strand
ACCCCGCGCATTACCTGTACGCCATAAAGCATAATGAACATAAACATAAAAACACCAGCAATATAGGCTACAATGGTGCTTGCCCCAGCACTTGAATCTTCTTCAAGACCTGCTTCATTGATTTTCTTGGTATCAATGTCTACTTCAGTTTTTAGCTTGTCGAGGTCATTTTGTGAAATGCCCGAAGATTTCAGCTTCTGCATGCTGATTAGCTCTTCAATATCGTTAGAAATGCTGCTGCCTAAAGTTAAACCCGCTTGTTTAGTACCTAATATTTGGATGCCCTGGGGATGGTCTAATTTAAAATCTGGCAGGTAAAGAATATAATCATAACCAGATTTGCCCAGCGAAGCTTTCATCTCCTTTAAAGGCTGGTTAACATAGACATAAGTCCTGTTCTTTTTTGCAGGAAGCTTTTCGGTGAGGCTTTTGTTTTCTGAGATAACGGCAATTTTGTTCTGGCTGCCTTCCATACCCCGATAGGTAAAGTAAAACATCATGCCATAAAATCCGGCAATAAGGAGAGGGGTAAGCAGGGTCATCACAATGAAGGATTTCTTTTTAACCCTCGACATATATTCCCTTTGTATAATGAGTAAGACTTTATTCATGGTGTTTAGTTTTTTGGTTTAACCTTGTCAATAAAAATGTCATTCATAGTGGGTATCACTTCATCTAACCTGTTGATCTCCACATGAGGCAACAATGCCTGCAACAGGTGGTTTGCGTTCTGCGCAGGGCTTAGCTGTACCTTTAGTTTAGTAGTGCCATTGCTGCTGGCAGTTTCTAAAACATTAAACTCAGGATTGGCCTGTGCAAGGTTATAAGCACCATGGTAATCTACCCAGAAGGTGTGGTTACGGTATTGCTGTTTAATGTCTGACACCGCGCCATCAAGAATCTTTTTACTTTGGTGGATCAGGGCAATATGGTCACATAATTCCTCTACAGATTCCATGCGGTGGGTAGAAAAGATAAACGTTGCACCCTGTTTGTTGAGCTCGAGAATTTCATTTTTAATGACATCCGCATTGACAGGGTCAAAACCAGAGAAAGGTTCATCCAATATAATCAGCTCAGGCTGGTGTAAAACCGTGGCTACAAACTGTACTTTCTGTTGCATCCCTTTACTGAGGTCTTCCACTTTTTTGTTCCACCAGCTACCCATTTCTAACTTTTCAAACCAGTATTTAATGCGTTTGGTGGCTTCGGGTGTGCTCAATCCTTTGAGTTTAGCCAGGTAAAGCACCTGCTCGCCAATCTCCATTTTTTTATAGAGTCCGCGTTCTTCAGGCAGGTAGCCAATTTGGGAAATATGATCAGCATTTAATCGCTTGCCATTAAACAAAACTTCACCGCTGTCGGGTGCTGTAATTTGCGTGATAATTCTAATGAGGGATGTTTTTCCGGCACCGTTAGGGCCAAGGAGTCCAAAGATTTTGCCTTGTTCAATGTTAATACTTACATCATCTAAAGCAAGGTGAGCAGCATACTGTTTTACAATGTTATTTACCTGGAGCATTTCAAATGGTTTAGGGGCTAATTTCAATCGTATCTTTACTGATCTTGATGGTCAGCAAGGGTTATACTTATTAGTATCTAAATTAAGGTAAAGGTTACAGAATTTCTAAAAATTAGTTAGGGTAGGGGTAAATAATAATTTTAACAGCATTGCAACAATAAAATGGATATTGGGTTACGCTAAGTGATTAACGTTGATATATTAATAATTACAATTAACAATTAAAATTATGGGCTTACCAATTAATATAGAATCGTTGATACATGGTCGTACAATCGAATGGGAAAGACTTGAATTCAAAAAAGGTTGGAATCCAGAAGATATTATCCACTCCATGTGTGCATTTGCAAACGATCTTCACAACTGGGGCGGTGGTTATGTTATTATTGGTATTGCAGAAAGTAAAGGACAGCCAGTTTTACCTCCAGCAGGTTTGGTTCAAAATCAAATAGATGCACTGCAGGGCGAAATTGTTCAGCTAGGGCATAAGATACAGCCTAATTATTTTCCTATCATTCAACCTTATGTTTTAGAAGGGCAAGATATTTTGATACTTTGGTGTCCGGCGGGTGATAACCGGCTCTATATGGCACCTACAACTTTAGGAAAAGGTGCACAGCGGCAGGCATATATTCGGGTGGGTTCCAGGAGTATAGTCGCACAGGGTGAAAATTTAAGACGTTTGCAAGAACTCACGGCTCGTATTCTTTTTGATGATCGTGTTAATAATCAGGCTACCATTCAAGACTTTGACTTGGGCTTAATTCAAGCACATTTACAGGAAATTAAAAGTGATTTGTTTGATGAAAGCAGGAACATGTCATTTGAGGATTTATGCCGTACCATGCACATTGCAAAAGGACCGATAGAAGATTTGCGGCCTGTAAATGCCGGGTTATTATTTTTTTCTAAGACTCCGGAGAAATTCTTTTCAAGAACTTGGATAGAATTAGTTTGGTTTCAGGAACAAGAAGGTAAGTACTTTGGTAGTGTAAATTGAACTGTGTCAGCGTTGGCTTAGCCATTTTGCAAATGCAGCTTAATTCTATCTTCAAACATAATGTATAGCTGAGATAATGTCAAGTTCCAATTATGCAGGGGCATTGTCCATTTCTCAGCTACTCTTTGTACAACCAAAAAAACCAGTTTTAATAAAGCATTATCTGAGGTGAAAGCACCCTTGGTCTTGGTAACTTTTCTTACCTGTCGATGGAAGCCCTCAACTGTATTAGTGGTATAAATCACCTTTCTTATATGAGCATCGAACCTGAAAAATGTAGCCAGACATTCCCAGTTATTATACCAGGACTTCACAGGAACAGGATATTTTTTGCCCCATTTCTCATCAAGAGCAATTAGGTTTTCATAACCTTGTTCTTTAGTAAGGGCTTGATAAACGGGCTTTAAGTCTGCCATAAATGGCTTCTTATCTTTTTCAGCCACATACCTTAAACTGTTACGGATCTGATGTACCACACAGGTTTGCACTTCAGTTTTTGGGAAGATTGCTGCTATTGCTTCAGGAAACCCCTTTAAACCATCTACACAAGCAATAAGCATATCCTGCATTCCTCTGTTTTTTAAATCAGTTAAAACGGCCAGCCAGAATTTGGCACCCTCGCTTTCAGATAAATACATCCCTAAAAGATCTTTCTTTCCATCAAGTGAGACACCAAGAATATTATATACAGCACGGGTAATTACGCCACTGCCTTCACGAACTTTGTAGTGCATGCAATCAAGATAAACGAAAGCGTATACTGAATCCAAAGGGCGCTGACGCCATTCATTCATTGCTGGATTACCTTGTCTGTGATAGAGGATAGTGTGGCAGCAGAGATGTCCATTTGGTACATTTCTTTGATATATTTTGTAATATCCCTGGTGCTTAAACCCAAGCCATAGAGCCCAATCACTTTTTCTTCCAGTTCCTCTGTGATGATCACCTGTCGTTTGGGCAAAACTACAGGTTCAAAACTCCCTGCACGATCACGGCTGGTTTCAATATCAAACTCTCCTGATATACTTTTGACGCGTTTGGATATCTTGCCATTGCGCCTATTGGCTGATCCTGACGCTTTTTCTTCTTGAAGATGGGATTCTAGTTCACCATCAAGGGCCGCTTCTAAAAAGTGTTTTAATAAGGGGGCAAAGATGCCTTTTTCACCATTGAGTGGCTTACCAGCATACATGCCTTTGATCGCCTCAGCTTTGAAACGCTCAAAATCGAAGTCATTGTTCTCGCTCATAATCTGTATCATAAAGTTAAAAAATCAAATTCTCAATTTCTTAACTGACACAGTTCATTTTACAGTCTCAGTACTTTAAAGAATTTTATTTTAAAGGCCCATTACAGAAACAATTACGGGATGCCTTATCCTTTCTTAAAACATACATCATTTCAGAACAGATCATCAAACGCCCAAATATAGCTGAAGCAGATCGTTTTTATAATTTTCCTTATGATGCCATTGAAGAAACTTTATCTAATACTGTTTACCATAAAAGCTATGAATTAGGCTCTCCTATTGAAGTGCAGGTTTGGCCAGATAAGATTGAAATATTAAGTCACCCTGGACCGATTCCTCCAGTTAATGCTGAGATATTAAGCACCTATAAACGAATAATCGCCAGGGAATATCGTAATAGGCGTATTGGTGATTTTTTAAAAGAACTCCGGTTAACGGAGGGACGTGGTACTGGCTTCCCTACTATTTATAAAGCAATGGAAATAAACGGTTCACCTTTGCCTGTTTTTAATACAGATGAACATACTTATGTATTAGTAACATTGCCTGTTCACGCGGGTGTAATTGACCAGGTTGATGATCATAATGGTAACCAAGTAAACTCATTGATATTTAATGATTTAAATGAAATAGTTAGTTTTAGTAACCAAGATGGTAACCAAGCTAGTAACCAAGCTAGTATCGAAGCTCAAGTTATACTTAATGAAGAAATACATGATAGAGTTGGAGAAATGCTGAAAATTCTAAGCAACAAGATGAAAAGAGCAGTGCTTTTCAATCGGATGAACTTATCAAATCAATCAAAAAATAGATCAAGATATTTAGATCCATTGGTAGAGCTAGGCTGGGTAAAAATGGAATTTCCACAAGAAAAGACAAGCCCAAATCAAACCTACATGATAACAACCGCAGGAAAAAGAATATTGGACCTGATCAATGCGGAATGAATTTCCACAAGAAAAGACAACTTTTCAGCTTAAGTAAGCAAAAACAATACTATTCAGTAGTATAAGTAAATAATAAATAACCCCCTACTTACCCATTGCTAACTTATAAGTAATCACTCTTAGCCACTACTTACCGGGCAGGTAGGGACCAGGTAGCGGTTAGGTTGCAGATTTTCGGTAGCAACCCGGTAGCAAACCCGTAGGAAGTCCGTTATAAACACGGCTTATAAGTTAGTGATCCGTTAGTGAATAGCAAAGGATAGGTCAATGATGGTTTACGAATAGTCAGGGAGATAGATAAAAAAAAGCCCGGATCATTTGTCATGACCCGGGCTTTTGCTCGTTTATTATTTATCGTGTAATTGCTTACTCGAAGTATTCTTTCATTTTCTCGAAGAAACTCTTGTCATTTTTACCTGGCTGAGGTTTAAAATTAGGAGACTCTCTTAATTTTTCAAGCAGGGATCTTTCTTCCGAAGACAAAGCTTTTGGCGTCCAGATGTTGACATGAATAATCTCATCACCACGGTGGTAAGAATTGATTTCAGGAATACCTTTACCTTTTAGGCGCAATAACTTGCCACTTTGGGTACCAGGTTCAATTTTAATCTTGGCTTTACCATCAATGGTTGGTACTTCAGCACTGTAACCTAAAGCAGCATCAATAATGCTCACATGTAAGTCGTACACAATGTTGTTACCTTCACGTTTTAATGTTTCATGAGGGATTTCTTCAATCAGGATAATTAAATCGCCGGGAATACCACCGTTAGGGGCAGCATTACCTTTACCACTCATGCTCAACTGCATGCCGTCGCTAACGCCGGCAGGGATGTTGATGGTGATGGTTTCTTCGCCACGAACGGTGCCTTCACCATGACATGAATTACATTTAGAAGTAATCTGAGAGCCAGAACCATTACAAGTAGGGCAGGTAGCCGTAGTTTGCATTTGTCCTAAAATGGTGTTGGTTACCCTGCGTACAGAACCACTACCACCACAAGTACTACAAGTGCTGATTGAAGAGCGATCTTTTGCGCCAGAACCATCGCAAGTTTTACAAACTACCTGTTTATTAACTTTTATTTTTTTCTCTGCACCGTTGGCAATTTCTTCCAGGGTGAGTTTTACTTTAATACGAAGGTTAGAGCCTTTAGCAACACGTCTGCCTCCGCGGGACTGGCCACCGCCGCCACCGCCAAAGAAACTGTCAAAAGGACTGCCACCGCCGCCTCCGCCACCAAAGATATCGCCAAACTGGCTAAAGATATCTTCCATGTTCATGCCGCCGCCGCCATAGCCGGCGCCACCACCGGATGCACCACCAACACCAGCATGACCGTAATGGTCATAACGTTGTTTTTTCTCCGGATTACTTAAAACTTCATAAGCCTCTGCTGCTTCCTTAAATTTGTCTTCAGCAGATTTGTCATCTGGATTTTTATCCGGGTGAAATTTGATCGCCAGCTTACGATAAGCTTTTTTGATCTCATCCGCGGAGCTGTTTTTACTAACTCCGAGTATATCGTAATAATCTCTCTTACTCATAATATTAACTGCCCACTACCACTTTGGCAAAGCGAATTACTTTGTCGTTTAAGGTATATCCTTTTTCTAAAACATCTATTACTTTACCTTTAAGGTCCTCTGAAGGAGCAGGAATCTTTGTAATGGCTTCATGAAGATCGGTATCAAAAGGCGTATTTACGGTTTCCATTTCTTTCAGGCCTTTTTGTACCAAAAGACCTTTTAGTTTCTGGTGTACCAGGTTTATACCTTCTTTTACTGCGGCAACATCAGTTGTATTTTCCATTGCTTTTTGAGCACGGTCAAAATCGTCTAATACAGTTAATAAGGAAATGATGACATCTTTACCTGCGGTTTGCAAAAGCTCTACGCGTTCTTTTTGGGTACGACGTTTGTAGTTATCGAATTCAGCAAACAAGCGTAGGTACTTGTCATTAAGTGCTGTAACTTCTTCTTGTAGTTTCTCTTCTACAGTAGGCTCTGCCGGAACCTCAGGCAAACCGCCTTCAGTCATTGCTTCTGCTGTATCATTAGTTGCTGCTTCTTCATTAAGCGGCTCAACGTTTTCCTGCGTTCTAGTTTGGGTACCTTCCACAGGGTTTTCATTATCGTTTTTCTTCTTCTTGCTAAACATGTTTCAGTAGAATTTTTCAGGGTAAACTCAAAAGCTCTGCCAATAGGGTATATCAGCCACCCTGTCAGTTTAATTTAAAAGCTACTGACCAGAATGGCTGAAAACGTAAAATATGTCATAATTTGTTAGACGAACGTGGCGTCTTCGTGCACCAGACCACCTTCGCATTTAATGATTCTTGAAGGAAGGGCACGTATAATGTGGTAATCATGTGTAGCCATTAAAACGGCTGTGCCATTAAGGCTTATTTGCTTCAAAAGGTTCACAATTTCTTCAGAAGTTTCAGGATCTAAGTTTCCTGTAGGCTCATCGGCAAGAATAATTTCCGGGTTGTTTAATAAAGCCCTTGCAATAACAATGCGCTGTTGCTCACCACCAGATATTTCATGTGGCATTTTCTTGATTTTAGAACGAAGACCCACTTTATCTAATACATCTTTAATGCGCTCCTGAATCAGGTTTTTGTCGTTCCAACCTGTAGCCTTCAATACAAACTCCAGGTTTTTTTCGATGGTCCTGTCAGTCAGTAACTGGAAATCCTGAAATACGATGCCTAACTTACGTCTTAAATAAGGCACCTCTCTATCTGAAAGCTTTTTAAGGTCGAAGCCTGCAATTTCACCTTCGCCGGTTTTAATGTGCAGTTCACCATAAATAATTTTCAGTAAACTACTCTTTCCTGAGCCCGTCTGGCCAATTAAAAATACAAACTCTCCTTTATCAATACTTAAGTTAACGTCGGAGAGTACCAGGTGTTTTTGCTGATAAACATCAACGTTTTTTAAATTTATAACTGCGTTTCCTGCCATGTTTATATATCTAATTTCTTAATTTGTCCGAATGGCAAATCTTTAACAATATCCATTATATAAGGTAGTTTATTGCCCAGGCCTAATTTTTCTAATGATTTATCCGGCCTGTCTACCCTAAAATATGCGAGTAAGGTAAATTTCTCATCACGCAACTGTACATAATCCGGAATTTTAGCTATGCCTTTTACTTTGATCACATACATTGTTCAAAAATAACATTTCAAAATGATATACGGGTATTAATTTTCTGCCAGCGTTTGAAGGAAAGCAACGGTATTGATGTTATCAGCATAATCCCAAAGTTTAGGCTGCTGACTTTCGCCGAAGCCCGCCACACCTGTATTTAGCTCCAGCTTTGCCGATGTTACCACACATTGAATGTTATCCTCAGCTGTGTTTAAGGCTTGCGTAACCTCGGCTATATTTTTATAACGTTCATAGTATAAAACAGCAAGAGGGGAGGCGATGGCTTGATCTTCTTTAAGGAGTAAAAAGCCATTGTCGTAGTGTGTGGCTGCATTAACCAGGTAAATAGATTTATTATAATCGTAGTTATTATTATATTTAAAGTGGTTGAAAATAGGCTGGAAAGATTCTAGAGGTTCAAAGAAATCTTTGATGTCGTAATCTTCAGGGAAATAGATTTTTGAAACATTGCGGCAGCCCAAGCCGAAGTAATCAAAAATGTCATGTCCTAACTGTTCAATTTCTTCTTTAGTTTCCTTTCCAGTCAACACGGCAACACTATTACGGTTTTTACGGATGATGTTTGGCACTTTACCAAAGTAGTATTCAAAATACCTCGATGTATTGTTGCTGCCGGTGGCAATAATGGCATCAAAATCTTTCAATCTTTCAGTGTATACTACCTTATCGGCAAAAAGAGGTTCAATTTTGATCAATTCAGCCAATATTGCAGGCAAAAGCTTATTGTCTGATGAAGAAAGTTTGATTAAAGCTATGTTTCCAGTTGCTAAAACACACAATACATCATGAAAACCGACCATTGGAATGTTGCCTGCTAAAATTAACCCTACTTTTTTAGGGTTTTTGCTGATGTTGACATCCTTTAACCAGGTTTGCAGGTCTTCTGTATTGAGCATCGTATGGAATGCTGATAATGAACGCTCTACCTCATCGGTAGTAAACCATGCATTATGGTTTGGTGCCGACAAAATAAGGTTTTTTAATTGCTCATCAGGCTGTTTTAAGAATGTACTAAGTTTATTGAAAGCAATAATTATTTTTTCTGCACTAAGGAAAGACATATTGAAACTAATTTTAAAGTATAAGTGTTATATTTGCATGCAAAGTTAACCTTAGCAAAAGATATACACGAAGACATGGCTATTAAAATAACAGACGAATGTATTAACTGCGGAGCATGTGAACCGGAATGCCCAAATAATGCAATATACGACGCCGGCTCTGCCTGGAGATTTTCTGATGGAACCAACTTAAATGGGATCATTGATTTTGGTGAACAACAGATTGATGCTGAAGCACCACAGGAAGCGGTTTCTGATGAGGTTTACTACATCGTATCTGATAAATGTACAGAATGTAAAGGTTTCCACGATGAGCCTCAATGTGCTGCAGTTTGTCCGGTAGATTGCTGCGTAGATGATGAAGATGTTCGCGAAACAGAAGAAGAATTGTTAGCGAAAAAAGCCTGGTTACACCAGGAGGGATAGTTTATTCCTATATAATTTTATTAAAGAGGCCGGTTACAGCAATGTAACCGGCCTTATTGTTTTCTATACGTCTGCCTTGTTTGGCACAATTAATACCGGGCACGCAGATTTTCTGGCCACATGCTCAGCAACACTGCCCATTAAAAAGTGGTATAAGCCTGTTCTGCCATAGGTGCCGATGACAATCAGGTCTGAACCCCATTCATCAGACTGCTGGATAATGCCATGTGCCGCACTGTCAACCACACTCAGGTAGGTGGTTTTAGTACCCTGGCTAAATTTATTTTCTATTTCCTGCAACAGCAAGTGACTGTTTTCTTCGCTGTTATCATAGGTTTCCAAAAATACCGGTGCCAAGGTTAAATCAGGATTGATGTTGGCCGGCACAGGTTCAATAATGTTGACCAGGGCAACTTCAGCTCCATAGTTTTTAGCAATTTCATAACCGGTTCTGGCGGCTTTTTCAGAACAGGTACTGTTATCAACAGCAATCAAAATCTTTTGTATCTTCATGGTTATAGGCTTATTTGTACATAAAAATAACAATTTAACTGCTTACTTTTATGCTTTGTTAAAATTATGGAAGAACAATACGCAACTTGCAGGGTATCCATCGCTCCCATGAGAGCTGAGCCAAATGACCGTTCAGAAATTGTTTCACAGCTTTTATTTGGAGAAGAAGTGACGGTTTTGGAAAAAACGGAGCGCTGGTGGAGAATCAAAACTTCGACAGATAGTTATGAAGGATGGATAGACTTTAGACAAGTTGCCTTAACGGTTAAACAGGAAGCTAGTGGTTTCATGGCCCCTTTAAGCGTTAACAATGCGGTTATTGCCCCTGATGGCAGTAAGTATTACCTTGCCCCAACGAGCCCTTTACCCGGTTTTTCTAATGGGACTTGTATGATTGGCGAAGTGCAGTTTAAGGTAGAGTTTGAACCGGTACAAGTAACAGGAGTGGACACAAAGCCTGACCTGAAGTCTCTTGCGTTGTTTTACCAGAATGCACCTTATTTATGGGGCGGCAGGACTTTGTTTGGCATTGACTGCTCTGGCTTTGTACAGGCTGTATTTAAAATGGCCGGTTTACAGCTGCCAAGAGATGCCGCTCAGCAGGTGGAAGTTGGCCAGACCGTGGATTTCCTGATGGAAGCCCAATGTGGCGATGTTGCCTTTTTTGACAATGCAGAAGGGCGTATAACCCACGTAGGACTGTTGTTGAGCAATAACGAAATTATCCACTCCTCGGCAAAGGTGCGCATTGATCCTCTTGACGACCAAGGGATCTTCAATAAGGAGCTTCGTCAATATTCGCATCAGCTGCGTATCATTAAAAGGTTTATCTAATTTATCTGGCTGCTACCAGGCATTGAGGTTCATGTTTGATCGGGAAGTTGCAGGAGTTAGCGATGAAGCACATATTATTGGCTTCAGCATGCAGGCTTTGTGCTTTCTCTACATGGGCATCCTCAGTGATGGTGACGATAGGGTAGATGGTTACTTCTTTAAAGTGGCCACTGCCATCGGCATTTTCCAGCATCTTGCCAATAGCTTTGGCTGTATATTCCAATACAATAATGCCTTCCTGAGAACATAAATGAAGGTACCAGAGCATATGGCAGGAAGAAATAGCACTCACCAAAAGGTCTTCCGGATTGTGTTTAGTTTTATCGCCTAAAAATGCTGAATCTGAGGATCCCTGTATGTCGGGTTTATTTTGGATGGAGATGATGTAACTTCTATCATAGGACCTGTAATCCATCGTACCTGAACCTTTATTGCCAGCCCAAACCAGGGTAGTTTGGTACTCATGTTCCTTAGCCATAATTTATACTTAGTTTATGCCAATTTAAACATTTTGATGCTGAAATCTAATTTTTTTA
>NZ_JAZQPU010000183.1:0-10747 GCF_045628745.1 Pedobacter sp. | reverse complement strand
CAGTCAACAACAGGATTCTTAAAGTCAACTATAGTCATATAACCCATTTGCAGTATATGCCAAAGGTGAACCTGGTTTTTATGGCTTATGCTTGTGAGAAAGACAACATGACGGCGATTTATAGTGAAGGACCAGTTCCTTTTTTAAAGTATTGCCGAATAGAACAAGACATTCGATTTAAGTTGGGGGGTAAAAAAGGCTTATTAGGCTCTGTTGCTGAAATTCTGGCAAGCAATAGTGATTTAAGTTCGACAAGGCTAACAAAAGATTCGAAGGTTGAACCTGCTGGCTACAAAAAGTACAATATTTACAATAACGGCAATAAATTCTCTCCAGATTTCTGGTTGAAATACAATACAATTTTGCCTACGGAAAAAGAGCTGAAAGCACTGGAGTTTTAAACATGTCTATCAAAGTTCACCCATACGGAAAATATATGCTAATTTAGTCCTTCGTAACCGATATGTACAAGATAGCGTTGTTAATAATTTCTGTATGTTTCCTGCTCAGCTGTAAACAAAAATCGATTGTCCACCCAACGTTTTACTTTTGGAAAACCAATTATCAGGATAAAAAAAGTGAAACTACCTATATAGAACAGTTTAAATCAAAATCGCTTTACGTTCGCATCATGGATGTAGATTTCAATCCAGATCTGCAGCAGGCTGTTCCAATTTCGCCAATCACATTTACTGATCCATTGCCGCATAAGGTCGATATTATACCAGTAGTTTATATCGTTAATCATACCTTCGAAAAACTCGATTCCAGGCAACGGGGTGTTTTAGTAAGTAAAATTCTGAATTTTGTAGATGCAAAGGTGAAACAAGCAGGAAAACACAATTTTAAGGAACTTCAAATAGATTGCGATTGGACTAAGACAACGAGAGACAGTTATTTTGATTTTCTTCAACAATTGAAAAAACATCCGCTGCTGGCAGGCAAAGACCTTTCCGTTACACTAAGGCTCCACCAGGTAAAAAATATTATATCTAGCGGAATTCCGCCAGTAGGAAAGGCGATGTTAATGTGTTATAATATGGGGATTTTGCGTAAATATGGTGAGCAAAACTCCATTCTCGATCAACATGAGATGGATATTTATTTAACAGATTATCTTGAAAATTACCCCTTAAATCTTGATATTGCTTTACCCATTTTCGAGTGGGCCGTTGTATTTAGAAAAAATGCATATGCAGGGATATCGAGGCGCATTACCAAAACTCAATTGCAGGATAGGCAATTATTTAAGCGAAGAGGAAGTTCAATTTTATATGATCTGATAACAGACCTACCTGCGGCTGGATTGAAACAAGGTGATGTAGTACGCTGGGAAGCAGTTTCTGTAGAAGATTTGCTTTTAACAACCCGTTTCTTAACCCGGCATCTAAAACCAGAAGAACGAAATCTCGTTTTCTATCATTTAGATACAGACCTTTTAAAACATTTTTCTAATGAAGACTTTCAAAAAGTTATCGCTGATTTTTAGCGTTGCCTCAATTACATTCTTTGGCGAAATCGCTGTTAACTTGGCCTGCGGCGGAGAAGTCGATCCTTATGATTATTACACCTCCTATTTTCATAATAACCTACCGGGAGATGAATTCACACCTTTTTTCTATAATCAAATGGCCTTTTTAAACAGTGAAGAAGATGTTGAAAGCGAAGCAGATATAAATAGCAGGGAGTGGGGACAATATTTAGGTGTCAAAGCACATGATGTTTATCAAATCATGTACCAGACGGATAGTGCAACAAGTTTTATGCTTGCTCAATTCAAAGGGAAAATCTCTGGATTGCCGGATAGCTTACGCAAAAACAGTTTCCTGAAAGGTTTATCTCAACACCGAAAAGCTATGAAATATTATAGTTTTGCCAAACGTTGTGAGCCTTTTGCAAACGTTGCTTTTGACCCATGGGATCCAGCGCCGCGGGATAGTACAGGCATGGTGGTCTTGGCCAAAGAGGCATTGAAGTCAGCGAAATCAACGCATGATGATTTTTTGAAATTGCGTTATGCTTATCAGGCCGAAAGAATGTTTCACTATGGGGGAATGCACGAGGACAGCAAGAATGTTTATGAGAAATTCATACAGCATAATAAATCAAATAGTGCTGTTAAAGGATGGGCACTTGCACTTTATGCTGGCTCTATTCGTAGATTGGGAAATGCTGAAGCCTCTGCTTTTCTATTTTCAAAAGTTTTTGCCAGCAATCCTGAAAGAAGAGTGCAGGCATATAAAAATTACTATTACAACAGTGCTGCGGTAAATGACATTCTGGAATATGCTAAAACAGATGAAGAAAAAGCAAATATCTGGGCCATTAATGGATTCGGAAACCCTGAATTTAATACGAAAAGTTTATTCAAGGTGTACCAATACGATCCCAAAAGTTTACTGAACGGCGTATTGTTAGTTAGGGAAGTGAACAAGTTAGAGCAAGCCTTGATAGAGGGAAATGATATTGCCAGAACATCCTACCACTATTATTTTGCTGATGGTAATAACACAAATTATAAAGATAGCGTTAAAGCGGTGAACCTAAAGCACCTTAACGAGCTTAGAAACTTCGCCGTGAAATTAGCAAAGGAGCAGAAATATCCTCAGCCTGCATTAGGTACATTAACAGCCGCCTATTTGTCCTGGTTGGGCAATGATGATTTGCTGGCATTGAATTACCTCAAGGCTTTAAAGCCAGATGAACTTCCTGAAAGGCTGCGCGATCAATATAGGATTACCGACTTGTTAATGCAAGCAAAAAACATCAAAGAAGGAAGTTCATTTGATGAGAATAATCTATTACCCACCTTAAAATGGCTTGACAAAAAGCAATCTGCAGAAAATGGAGTAGATGGAGAAAAGCATTTCAGCAAAACCGCTAGAAATTTCTATCAGCAAATTCTTGCACCTGCGTATCTGAAACTCAATGATACCGCCCGTGCTGCCCTTGCAATGGCTAAAGGTGACAATATGGGTTATCAAACGAGATCTTTTTGGCAGCAATATCTAAGCCCAAAAACCATGCAAAAGCTTTTGAAGTATAAATCTAAGGTATCCGGTAATGATTTACTCGGATATTTGGTCACACCCTTAAAGCTCTTTAGTAACGATGATTTTTATGAGCTTTATGGTACAACGTATCTGCGGCAGCATCAGTATGATCAAGCAGTTCACATGTTTGCCAAAGTATCATCCACCTATCAGTATTTAACTCCACAAAATTGGTATGCTGATGATGCAAATGCCAAACTTTACTCCAATCCTTTTATCGAAACTATAAACGATTATCCAAAGAAATATGCGTCTGCGAAAGTAGCTACCACTAAAAAAACTTTTGCTGCTGAAATGCTGCGCTTACAGAAGTTGTCGGTTAGCGATAAAAAGAACGCCGCACTGTACCTTTACCAAATGGCAAATGCGGTCTATCAAACTGGCTATTATGGTAATAGTTGGTATTTGATTAGCTATACCTGGTCGTCATATGACAACACTATGCCGGCAAAGTATACTTATGATATCGATTATAAAGAAGCAGAAACTGCCAAGGCTTGGTACCTGAAAGCACGTGCTTTGAGCACCGACGCAAACTTTAAAGCAAAGTGTACATTCATGCTGGCAAAATGTGAACAAAAGCGAATCATTCTAAATGGGCAATTGAGTGCTTTCAATTTATGGGATGCTGATGATGCGGGCTACAAAAGCTTTATGCGTGCAAACTATAACAACGCTTACTTTAAGGAATTAAGAGTAAAGTACAGCAAAACACCATTTTACCAGATTGCGGCTGGTGAATGTAGTTATTTAAGAGATTTTATGCCATAATCGTGGATGAATCCTAATAGAGGCTTAAATAATGAACTTATCTTCAATAATACTATTTGTTAAAACATCATGTTTTTTCTTTTTATAGTTATCTTAGTATAAAGGCGAATCATGGAAGCAAACAATATTTCTCCTGTTAAACGTAAAAGGCGAATCATGGAGGTGAAAAATGATGATTTTAATAAAATTATTCAACTCATTAGAGCAGGATCAAACTTAGACATCATTACAGAAGTGAAAAAGGGGTTATCCAGGCGTGTATTCGATGGTCTTAAGGATCAAACGAATTTGGACTTTACCAGGTTATCTAAAATAGTAGGAACTACTTCCGCTACGATTCATAAAAAAAAGACCACAGACAAGTTTAATAAATTGATCAGCGAAAAAATAATTGCGGTTGCAGCGCTATATGATTTTGGTTATGAGGTTTTTGAAGATAAAAATGATTTTGATGCCTGGATGGGAACCGAGAATACTGCACTAGCTGAGAAAAAACCAATTGAATTAATTGATACTGTCTTAGGTCTAAATGAAGTTAGAAACGTGATTGGAAGGATCCAATATGGCGTATACGCCTAATTATACACAAACAATGAAAGAAACCCTCGAAAACCTAAAATACCCAATCGGGAAATTTCAAAAACCCGAACCTATCAATCAACTTCAAATAGACAACTGGATTAAAATTATTGAAGAATTTCCACAACAATTAACCAATGAAGTCAAAAACCTTTCAGAAAAAGAACTGAATAAACAATACAGGCCAAATGGCTGGACCATCAAACAAGTGGTAAATCATTGTGCCGACAGTCACATGAATAGCCTCATCAGGTTTAAACTTGCACTCACAGAAGATACCCCCACCATCAAACCCTATCATGAAAACTTGTGGGCAGAATTAGCTGACTCAAAAAACTTCCCGGTAGATAGCGCTTTAATAATGTTGCAAGGTTTACACCAAAGATGGGTATACTTACTGAAAAACCTATCAGCTCTTGACCTTGAAAAACAATTCAAGCATCCTGAATCAAACGAACTCATTTCCTTAAAAACAAATATTGGCATTTATGCCTGGCATTGTCAACATCATCTGGCGCATGTGAAAATTGCAAAAGCTAAATAAGCAAACTACACAGGTTAGTGTTTAGTTGGAACGAATATGCCTCCACATTAATTACTAAATTCGTTTAAAATTTGGGCAATTAATTAACAAGTACCCCCGCTTTTTGATGACCTTTATCGAAATGAAAAACTATTTTGTTTTCTTGCTCTTACTCCTTACATCCGCCAGCTATGGCCAGGTACTGCGCAAGCGGACAACCTTGTTAATGGGTGGTCGTTTTGACATCACCATCGTCGCTAAAGATTCATTGACAGCCGAACAAAATATCGATACCTGTATTAAAGAAATTACCCGTATTGAATACCTGATTTCAGATTGGAAACCTGAAACGCAAGTGTCAGAAATTAACCGTAATGCGGGGATTAAACCTGTAAAAGTTGACCGCGAGGTATTTGAATTAACGCAGCGTGCATTGAAATTATCTCAAGAAACGGATGGCGCTTTTGACATCAGCTTTGCTGCTATGGAAAAAATATGGAAGTTCGACGGCAGCATGACGGCCATGCCATCGCCAGAAGCCATTAAAAAATCTATGGCTAAAGTTGGCTATCACAATATCATTTTGGATAGCCTGAATTCCACTATATTTTTAAAATTGAAAGGGATGAAGATTGGATTTGGCGCTTTAGGCGAAGGTTATGCAGGTGACCGCTGCAGAACACTGATGCAAGCCAAAGGCATCAAAGCAGGTATTATCAATGCAACAGGGGATATGGCCACCTGGGGGGTGCAGCCCAATGGTGAACCATGGAATATTGGCATCACCAATCCTTTTCAACCCGACACCATTTTTGCTGTGGTAAAGCTGCACAACAGTGCAATAGTTACTTCTGGCAGCTACCAGAAACATGTTTTACTGAACGGCAAGCGCTATGCACACATCATCAACCCTAAAACGGGCTATCCTGCTACCGGGCTCATCAGCGTAAGCATTACAGGGCCAAGCGCAGAACTGGCAAATGGCTTTAGCACATCCATGATGGCATTGGGCAAAGGCAAGGCATTGGCTTTTATCAAACATTACCCTGCCTATCAATATATCCTCATCACCGACAAGGGGCGTGTCATTGCTTCAAAGCGCTTAGGTGTAAAAGCCAAAAAGCTTAATAACAATCCATTAAAATCCGACCCTGAGCTTGATACCATGTAAGCTTGTGTTCAAGTTGTGCCTCGCAGATGGAGTCTAGCAGTGCCAATACATCTTTCTGCATGGCTAGTGAGCCGCAAATCATAATACACCCGTTCATTTTTAAGGTTTCTGCAAGGAATACACGATCTGCAGCCAGTAAATCATTCACATATTGTTGATCTCCTTCTCTCGACAAGGCTATTTTCAGCGATTGAAGTTTGCCTGCACCCTGTTGTTCTTTCAGAAAATCGGCATAAGGCGCAAAAGAACTCATCTCCCTGAAACCGCAATAAAGGCTAATAGCACTGCGGTTGCTATTTTGACTGATCATCCCTAAAAATGGCGCTATCCCAGTACCATTTGCAATTAACACTACTGCTGGTGCCTTAGTTGGAAAATGAAAATGTGGGTTGCTCACTAAACGTCCCTTCAAGCTATCGCCAGCTTTCAGGGCATAGAGAAATGACGAGCCCAGGCCAGATTCCAGCAGCTTTACGCTAAGTTGAATTTCTTTGCCCCTCATGCCGATAGAATACAGGCGCTCGCGATGATCATTAGCCGGGTAAATGGCCAGAAGATCTCCTGAGGTTACATTTTCTCTGCCTTTAATGCCTAGGCGCAACAAAAAGGTGTTACCGTTACTCCCCGCTGTATTTGATATAACGGTTAGTTGTTGAAGTTTTTTCGGAACCATCGCTAAATTGGCAGCCAGGGTAACAACCATGCCACTCTGTTGAGACCATGCCTCTGCCCAAAGGTTAAGGTTTTCTGGCGATCTGTCGTTTACCGTATGTATATCAATTAACGAATGCAGTCCATCCGTTTGTTGCAGCATCTGATTGACTTCGTAAGCAAAGCGACAAAAATCTGGATAGGCATGTGAGCCGAAACCCAATACACTCGTTTTTAGGGCTTGCTGCTGTGGATACTTGTGTAATAAGGAAACAAATTTTGTAGCATTGGCAGGTGCATCGCCTAGGCCATAGGTAGCAGTCATCACTATCAAATGCTCAGCTTTTGGGAAAGTGGTGTAGCTATTCAGCTCGCCTATATAAGCTTTATGCCCCTGTTTGAGGAGTTGCTGATAAACTGCCTTCGCATATAAAAAAGTGCTTCCATTTTCTGAACCCACCAGGATAATAATTTGACTATCATCGCTTTTATATTTATTTTTAACCCTGCCCGACCGGCGTTTTAAGGTAATTACTAAGCCCGACCAGATAAAGAAAATGATGTTTGCTGAAGCGATGAGCAACACGAGTGCCCAAACTACATTGGTGCGGCCGGTATGCAGGTTCAAGTTGAGGTTAGTCCAGTAAGTAGACTTGTTGTATTTAATGTCGCTCAACACATCACCAGTAAACTGGTTGACAACTATTTCTTTGTCCTGGAGTTTGAGGGTATAATAATCTTCGGGAAATTCAGAGAAGGGAAACTGGATGGTTTGCACTGCTGAAAGCGGCGTGTTTTTAAAAACGGCAAAGTCTGCAGGCTGCTGCTGTGGATCGGTTTTCATATTGTCGATATCCACCTCATGAACGATCTTTTGCTCTTTAAAGAAGTCAAACCTCGATACGGTAATATAGGCACCCGTTAAGGAAATAATGATAATGGGAAGGAGGGATAAGCGGCCGAGTACTACATGCCAGTATTGGGCGAAATTATCTTTTACAATCCGTGTAAAAAAGCGCTTTACACCACGCTGCCGCTGAATAATTAAGGCTGTGCCAGAAACAGAGATCAGAAACAGGAGGAAGGCAATAATGCCCATAAACACCCGGCCAGCCTCGTGTAAAAATAAGGAGCGGTGAAAAGCGGTTACCCACTGGAAAAATCCGCTTTGCTGGTAGGGGGCACCCAATATGCTGCCCGTTGTAGGGTCTACACAGGCTAGCATTTGCTCACCTGCATCATCAGTGCCTTTTATGGTTACAGAACCGTTGAGGTCTATAGAAATATCGGTAAGGCCGGGGTATTTTTTCTTAAGTATAGTAGTGGCCTGTGCAACACTAACCTGGTCAAAGTTCTTAACCCGGTAATTGTTCTGCTGCTGTATAATGGGTTCTACAGCCAGGATGATCCCGGTGATAGATGCTAGTGCTATAAATAAAAATGAAGATATAGCCAGGGCTAAGTGGCTATATCTCCAGAAAGAAATTGTCATCAGAAACGTTTTTGTTAGTTGGCAGGAACAAAGCGTACAAAACGGATATAGCCGGTACCATCACTTTTCCCAGCAAGGTTTTGTGTGGTCAATGGTATTTCCAGGTCTTTGACGTAATAGTTTTTATCTTCAACAGCGCTTTCAAAACGCAATTTATAACCAGCATTTATTTTGCTGCTTTCTAATTCTAGCACGTTCACACTGCGGTCACCACCTGTTACCGATGCACCGGTGATAGCGCTGATATTTGTTGGCTTTTTGCTGTAAAAAGCATTCCATTCTTTCAATGTTTTATACCATTTTTTATCAGAACCCAATACAGACAAAGTTTTATTGTAATTTCCTTTTGGATCGATCAGTGAAATAACAATGTATGCGCCATCTCCCATATAATTGGTCATTTGGATCATGCATTTATATTTAGAAGTTTGTTGTGCAACAGCGCGGCTAGAGAAAGAAGCAACTAACACAAGGCCCATTAAGACTATTTTATTCAGTTTAGACATGGTAATTATTTAAGGAAATCTACAGATACTTTGTTTTTTGTTAAGGTTTCGTTTGCAGTGGCCAGCTCATAGGCCGTTTCTTCAAAGCTGGTGCCAATATCTTTTTTTGCACCGATACTGATTAGGTATTTAAGGATGACGTCATCTTTAGCAATCATCGCTGCTTTATGCAGCGCTGAAATACCTTCCTGGTTTTTGGCATTAATGTCAATACCCAAGGGCTGTAAATGCTGCAATAAAGCAAGGTCATTTTTAGCTACCGCCAAGTGATAAAGTGTATTTCCATTCTGTTGAGCTGCATTAAGCGCAAGGCCTTGTGCTTTCAACAGGTTAAGCTTAGCAGCTAACTCCTCAAGTTTGTTAGCACCTGCCTGGCGACCAGTAGTGTAACCTTCCATCGCATAAAAAAGGAGGTTGTTGCCTTTAGCATCCAGCACTTTAACATCAGCACCTTTATTGATCAATAAACTGATGACCTCTGGCGAATTGCTTTTCACGGCTATGCTTAAGGCTGTTTGTCCTTGCGGCGTTGCCTGGTTAATATTTTTTATTTTAGGAAGTAATAAAGAAAACACTGCAGGTTCACGATTGGCAGCTGCTGCATTCATCAATGGCGTGAGGCCATCTTCATCTGCATTATTTACATCTACACCTTTATCCACAAAGTATTTAATAACCTCTGCTTGTTCTGGTTTACGCACAAGGTAATGTAAAACATTTTGGCCAGTTTTGCTAGTCGTCAATGGTTTTACACCAATGCTTTCCAGGTACTGGTAAACAGGCAAACCCGCTGTTGGTCCACTAGCTCTTCGTCCACCGCCTTGGGCTGTCATCAGCATGGCCTGCTGACTTACCTGAACGCCTTTTGCCAAAGTGGCTTTCATCAACTCTACATTACCGCTTTTAGCTGCGTAAGCGAAAGCATTGTTTCCTGCAGCATCTACGCTTTTCAGGTCCAGTCCTTTACTGATGAAATAGTTAGTCAGCGTAAAATCCTTGTCACTGCTAATGGCTAACAGCAATGCATTAGCACCATCCTGGTTAAGGCTGCTTTTAAGGTTAACACCATGTGAAATAAAAAGGTCAAAAAGTTTTGTATCTTGTTGTGCACTGCTTGCCGCTACTAAAAGCGGGGTGCTACCGTGACTATCAAAAATATTGGTTTTAGCACCCTTATTTAATAAGTAGGCTATTAGTTCTGCATTGCCGCGCATGGCTGCCCAGTGCAGGTAAGTTCTGCCGTCATGCGTAAGTTTATTAATATCATTGCCCGGCAGATCCAACAAGTATGTAATTGATGTTAAAGGTGCATTGGAGTTGATGGCCAAAACCACTGGGTCCATAGCATTCGCATTGAATTGTGCAGGATCATTTCCTTTGGCAATTTCTGCTTTAACAACCTCTACACTTGGTGTACCTTGCCAAAAAGACTGGTTTAATAGGGTATTTTGCTGTGCTACGGCCGCAAATGAAGCGAGCGTGAACAATACAGTAAAGATTTTTTTCATTGTATCTAATTATATAGCCGCTAAGCTAACGATAATTAGTCTAAATAAGAATGAATTTATGAATGTTTAGCCTTGGTATTGGCCTTAAATTGGTGATACCTTGCTATGAGAGCGCCTCCAATCCACCATGAGTCCAGGGTGAGTCCACCCTTTGTTCGGCATAACGTGGACTGACCGTGGACTCATGGTGGACTCACCGTGGACTCACTCTAACCCGGCACTAGAACAGCACACAATAAATCTTAACGAAAAATGGAGTCACTCATTTTTAAATGAACGACTCCATGTCAGTATTGAAAAGCTTTGATTTAAGGGTTGCAGTGTACGTAGTGCATACCCTTCAGGTAGTTGTGCAGGTTATAAGTAAGTCCACAATAACCAAAAAACAATGATGGAAACAATAATAGCTATCCAATAGGATAGTCTAGAACTTGAAATATCACTTCTGTACTTATATTTTCTTTTAAAATCTCCAGGTCCCATATGTCCTCCT
>NZ_JAZQPU010000182.1:0-2847 GCF_045628745.1 Pedobacter sp. | reverse complement strand
TATGAAGTTAAGTGTATTAGTTCTCATTACTGCGCTTGCCGTTGCGCTCTCTATTGGTTTGGTTAATTTTCACTTCCAAAACAGCTGGTATTACTTGTTGGTCTCCTTTGGCGTTTCCTTTGTCACCAGTTTTATTGTTTTCTATTACCTTCTAGAAAAGTATATCTATTCAAAAATAAAGCTGATTTATAAACTTATTCATAACCTTAAATTAGGGAAGGACCTCAAAGATGCACTTGGAGAATATGTAAGTAATGACCCCATTAATGATGTAGAACATGAAGTTTTAGAATGGGCAGGTGCAAAGAAACAGGAAATTGACATTCTTAAACAACAAGAGCAATACAGAAGAGAGTTTCTTTCTAATGTATCTCATGAATTTAAAACACCATTATTTGCCATCCAGGGCTATATTGAGGCTTTGGAAGACTGTATCCTTGAGGATCCTGAAAGAGCCATTAAGTTTTTGAAGAAAGCAGAGAAGAATGTAGAGCGACTGACTTACCTGATTACCGACCTTGATGCCATTTCTAAGATTGAAAGTGGCGAGGTTCCCATAAACTTTCAAAAATTTGATTTTGTAATGCTTGCCCGTGAGGTGATGGATGCCATGGAAGATAAAGCAAAAATCAAAGACATCAAAATCACCTTTAAAGAGAAATATGCCCACCCTGCACCAGTATTGGCCGACAGGGAGAAAATAAGACAGGTGATGCTCAACCTGGTTCAAAACTCACTGAAATATGGCCGTGAGCATGGTACCACCGCCATTAAGATTTTTGAACTTCATGACCAATACCTGATTGAAGTAACCGATAACGGCATTGGCATTGAGGAGAAACATTTACCACGGTTATTTGAGCGTTTCTACAGAATTGATTCTCATCGTTCCAGAGAAATCGGCGGTACCGGTTTAGGCTTAGCTATTGTAAAACATATACTCGAAGCACATCAACAAATTATTTCTGTACGCAGCACCCAAAATATCGGAACTACATTTGCCTTTACATTGGCTAAGGCAAGTTAAATTAATATTAAATCCATTATTCCCAATCCTTAACACTAACTTAACATTGCAATCCTACTTTTGTAAAATATTTTGTTGGAGCCGACAGGAATAAATGAATTCTTTGCGGCCAATAAAAGAAACATAAACATACAGATGAACAATATTTTTAAGTTCTTTACACCGAAAGATAAAAAATTCCAGCCCCTATTTGAACTTGCTGCAAACAACGCAGTAAAGATCTCTGAAGCGTTATTGATTGCCTTGAATACCGCAGACCTTGCAAAAAGAAAAGAACATATTAAAGAGATAGAGCGATTAGAGCATGTTGGCGACGACATTACCCATTCGATCTTTTTGGAGTTAAGTAAAAACTTCATCACCCCCTTCGACAGAGAGGATATTCACTCCCTTGCCAGTGCTGTAGATGATATCGCGGATTACATCCACGCTTCAGCCACCAACATTGAATTATATAACATCGTTAAAATTGGTGATTCCATGATCAAACTTGCAGAATTGCTGGTGGAGATGTGTACCGATTTGGAGAAAGCGATCAAAGAATTAAGAAGTTTCAAAAACATCCGTGTCATTGCTGATGCCTGTGTAAGAATCAACAGCGGAGAAAATCAAGCAGATTATATCTGTAACCTTGCTATTGCGCGTTTATTCGAATTCGAAACTAATGCTATTGAATTGATTAAACAAAAAGAAGTTCTTCAAACGTTGGAACTTGCAACAGATAAATGTGAAGATGCAGCTAATGTATTGGAATCCATTTTGGTTAAGAATGCTTAAACTTCAAAAATAACTCATGGATCCTACTTTTACCTTATTAATTGTTGTAATTGTATTGGCTATTGGTTTCGACTATATCAATGGTTTTCATGATGCAGCGAATTCTATTGCAACTATTGTTTCTACTAAAGTATTGTCGCCATTTCAAGCCGTACTTTGGGCAGCTCTATTCAACTTTGCAGCTTACTTTTACTTTACAGACCACAAAGTAGCGAACACCATCGCGAAAACTGTGGTAGAAAATTATATTACCCTTGAAGTGATTCTGGCAGGTTTGCTTGCCGCCATCACCTGGAATTTATTTACATGGTGGTTTGGCATCCCTTCAAGTTCATCACATACCCTTATCGGTGGTTTTGCTGGTGCCGGAATGGCAAAAGCAGCTTTTATGGGCGATAGTGTTCTCGTAGCGATTAACTTTGCCCCTATATTTAAAGTTGTTGCCTTTATTGTGCTCGCACCGGTGATCGGGATGCTGGTCTCGGTGATCATTTCCATCATCATCTTACATATATCTAAGAATGCCCGGCCCTCAATCGCTGAAAAGTGGTTCAAAAGACTTCAATTGGTTTCCTCTGCTGCTTTGAGTTTTACGCACGGTGGTAACGATGCTCAAAAAGTAATGGGTATCATTTATGTTGCCATGGTAGCGGGAAAAGCATTAAAAACCGGTGATACGATGCCTGAGTGGATTCCAATAGCCTGTTATGCAGCCATTGCGCTTGGAACAATGAGTGGAGGCTGGAAAATTGTGAAAACAATGGGCTCTAAAATCACAAAAGTAACGGCTTTTGAAGGTGTGGCAGCTGAAGCTTCTGGTGCGGTAACCCTAGGTATTACAGAGCATTTTGGTATTCCTGTATCTACTACACACACCATTACCGGTTCCATTATTGGTGTTGGTTTGTTAAAAAGAGTTTCAGCAGTACGCTGGGGAGTAACCGTAAGTTTGCTTTGGGCATGGGTGTTAACCATTCCTGTTTCTGCAGCTTTAGCGGGTATCGTATTTTCGATTATCCATATCTGGTTTTTCTAGAATAAAA
>NZ_JAZQPU010000181.1:0-2955 GCF_045628745.1 Pedobacter sp. | reverse complement strand
TTAATGATTGGAAGAAATTTTGAACGTAAAGCAGCAGGCAAATCTTTTAAGATAGAAAAAAAGTGGGTTGATTTCAAGGACATGTCCGACAATATGAAAAGGGCTGCCGTGGCTGCTGAAGACCAGTTGTTTTTAAAACACGTGGGTTTCGATATCAAGGCCATTGAGAAAGCTTATAAGAGCAATGTCAACGGTAAAGGCAAGAAAATTAAAGGCGGCAGCACCATATCGCAACAAACGGCAAAAAATGTGTTCCTGTGGCCGGGTCGTTCCTGGATCAGGAAAGGCTTTGAAGCCTATTTTACCTTGTTGATTGAAATGTTCTGGAGCAAGGAACGCATCCTTGAAGTTTACCTCAATGTAATTGAGATGGGCGACGGGATTTATGGCGCAGAAGCTGCTGCACAGGCATATTATGGCAAGTCATGCCAACAGTTAAGTAAATCGCAGGCTGCTTTAATTGCTGCTTGTTTTCCAAATCCCTTGCGCTGGACTCCGCTTAAGCCAACGAAATACATAAAACACAGGCAATATTTAATTATTAAAAATATGAAGCGCCTTGGGCCTTTAGATTTTTAACATATAAGCAATAAGGTTTAAATCATTATATTAGACCTCGCCTATGTTGGAGAATAATAATCGTGATCATTGGGAGCAGATGCGGCTGGGCGACAAGCAGGCCTTATTTGAACTGTACAATAATATGTATTTCCACCTCATTCGTTTTGGTCTGCAAATCAATGCAGATGATGAATTGGTGAAGGATTGTGTGAATCAGGTTTTTTTAAACCTTTGGGATAAGCGTGCACGATTACCAAAAGTGGAAAATGTAAATGCCTATGTGATGACAGCTTTAAAAAGGTGTATGCTTGACCAGCTGAGTTATCTTAATAAAACAAATACTGCACTGAACCAGATGTTCGCCGAGGACAGGAGCAATGAGTTGTCGTACGAAGAGATACTGATCAACGTACAGCATGATGACGAATTAAAGAAAAAACTCAGCTCAGCCATACAACAACTCACGCCAAGGCAGATGGAATTGATCCAATTGAAGTTTTTTGAGGGATTAAGCTATGAACAAATTGCCGATCGGACCTCCCAAACGGTAAAAACAGCCTATAATACCATATATGATGCCATTAAATCGTTAAGAAAGCTGCTTAAATAATTTATTGCATAAATTATTTAATTTTCTTAGGAAAAAAGCAGTTTTCCATCGTCTGTATAGCAAATCACCATGTTATGCAAATGCCAAATGACAGTTTCCTTGTTGAAGAATTGATTTGTAACGAATCTTTTCAGCATTATTGCCTGGGGACAGACCTTCAAAATCAATTGCTTTGGCAAAATTGGATTGAACAACTTCCACATAAAAAAGCAGAATTTGAAGAAGCCAAGCGATTGGTAGAGCTCCTCACTGTTAAACAGGGCAGCAGGTTACAACAAATTCAGGCTTTAAAAAGTGGTTTAAAACAAAAGCAGTTGTTCAGCGAAGCACTTTTAGGTGTTCGTACAGAACCGTTGCCATTAAAAATTGAAAAGACCGGTCCTTCAATCTATAAATACCTTGGTGGTATTGCTGCGCTATTAGTGCTGTCACTATTTGTTTACTTGCTCTCGCCTTCCTTATCGAATTTCTTTCTATTGAAAGAGAAAAGTGAGACTACTGTCTTTTCAGGTCAACAATTGCGTAAAACCATAGTGCTTAAAGATGGCACAGTCATCACCCTGGCTAAGGAAAGCTCGGTAAAGCTGCGGGCCAATTTTGAGAGCAACAGAGAAATATGGTTAAGTGGTGAAGCTTTTTTCGACGTTACACATGATACCCTTCATCCTTTTATTGTACACACTACTTTTAATGATATTAAAGTTTTGGGTACAGCTTTTAACGTTAGAGCTTATCCAGATGCAAAGGAAATGGAAACAACTTTGCTGCGTGGAAGCATCAGGGTGGACTCTAAAAAATACCCCGGTGTTTATGCCATCCTTAAACCAAATGAAAGGCTCCTCTTCAAAAATGACTCAATTGTAAAAAAAGGAGCGACTGGTCAACCCTTTGATGTGGCTACAGTAACCCTCAACGCTGAAACCAAAAAACCAGAGGCTGTACAATGGGTTCAAAACCGACTGGAAATAGATGATGAACCCCTTTCTGTCATTGCCAAAAAACTTGAGTCCTGGTATGGAATGAAGATCGTTATCACCGATGAAGCCGTTAAAAGTTACCATTATTCCGGGGTCTTTGAGAACGAATCCATTCTTAAAACTTTAGAGGCCTTGCAACTTTCTTATCCTTTTCAATTTACAGTAAGTGAGCATCAAATAACCATCACCCGCTAAATAAAACCTTAATAACCTAAAACAACTAAATATGAGAAGAACCTTACTATTTAAACATTTAAGTAAGTATTCGCTGACCAGCAAAATGCTGCTCTCGATCAAGCTGACCAGCCTAAGTTTATTGATGATGTGTATACAGGTCTCGGCGTCTGGTTTTGCACAGCAAAAAATCAGCATTACGGCCAATGACATCAGTATAAAGAATTTACTTAAAACCATTGAAAAGCAAACTACCTACCGTTTTGTCTACAGCAATCAAACTTTGGCGCAGGATAAGAAGATCTCCCTGGTGCTACATGAAGTTTCTTTAGATGAAGCTATGAAATCTATCTGGAAAGAAACAGATATCACTTATGCCCTTAAAGAAAATAACCTGGTTATCATTTATTCAGGTGTGAAAGCCGCTCAGGATATTGTGATATCAGGAAAAGTAGTGGACGATACGGGCATGCCCTTGCCAGGGGTGTCTGTTAAAGTCAGTGGCTTATCTGTGGCCACCGTTACAGATGCTAATGGTAACTATACCTTACGGGTGGCAGATGCTGCAGCAACGTTAGAGTTTTCTTACATCGGTTACCTGAAACAGGTAATTGCAGTAGGGAACAGAAAGGT
>NZ_JAZQPU010000180.1:0-10527 GCF_045628745.1 Pedobacter sp. | reverse complement strand
TCATAAAGCAACCAATTTGATTGAAGAAAAACAGCTTATATTTGCTTATTTATTATATTGATCAATATAATAAATAAGCAACTTTGCATAATTATTGAACTTCGTAAAAGGTAAAGTCTCATACCTGTCGTAAATATCATGGTAAGCATCAATACCACCAAGTGTATAAAAGAAGAAACAAGGTATTGATTTTTCATAAAAAGGAAAATGATCAGAACGATCCATAGGTCCCCTCACCTTTACCTGAGGCATTAAATTGTGCTCTTTATTCAACCGAACTAATGTATCAAACTCCTTTTTGAATATAGTTCCATTAACTACCTGAACCCCTTCATCGCCAGTGCCCGCCATATCTAAATTCAACAGAAATTTAATTTTACCCAATTCCAGTAAAGGATTTTTTGCATAATGTTTAGAGCCTAATAAGCCAATTTCTTCTCCTGAGAAAGCTAAGAATACCACATTGTATTTAGGAACATGTTCAGCATAATACTTTGCTAAATACATTAACATTGAAGTTCCACTTGCATTGTCATTAGCGCCGGGAAAATACACTTTTTTACCGATTGCACCAATATGATCATAATGAGCTGTAATGACAATTGTAGAATCAGAACCACCGGTACCTTTAATGAAACCACATACATTCTGCGTCTGGTATTCAGGATTTAATTGAGGTGAAATTTTAAGCTGCGCAACGTTTTTAACTTTTGCATCTAAAAATAAAGATTGTGTATTGATGCTTGCCTTTTTATTTTGGTAGGTTAATGATCTCCATTTCAACTTTTGTTTTGAATTCAAGATAAGACCTTTATGAAATCCGGCATTCTTCAACTGATCTATAACTTCTCTTAACTGAGGAGCTTTCATATGAGTTAAAGCAAGATCCTCATCAATATATAATAGCTTATGCTCTAAATTACGGTTGTTAATTATACTGGCTATAACTTGTGGATCTGGTGATGTCAATTCCAGAACTTCAATGGCAAACTTCCCATCGATTGCAGGGCATGCCGCATCGATAAGGTAATCTACAGCTAAAGTATATTTCTTACCATTGATCGTGACTTTAGGTGCGGTGGGAAATGTATTCGCTGATAAATTGTAATATTGATAATAATCATCTCCAAGCGGTTGAATTTTGTATTTCTTAAATTCATTTCTTAAAAACTGAGCAGCTTTACGATCACCGTCAAAAACATAGCCCCTTCCATGATAAGACTTCGCTGTCAATTCTTTAACAATATACCGGGCGTACTCCTCTTGTGCTTGAGTTTGTGAAAAGGAAAGTAAAACAATAAAATAAACTAAAATTCTGATTTTCATAGGTTTAATTAATGGGTAATATAATTTGTGAAGGATATTCTTTGCTGAAATATATACGATGCTCTTGTTTCAAGAAATCTTTATCTTCAGCCTCATTAATATTTAAAAACTGTTGGGGATTTCGATCAACCAGCGGAAACCAGGTACTTTGAATCTGTACCATTATTTTATGTCCCTTTTTAAAGACATGAGCAGCATCTTGCATATCGAAGCGTAACTTTGTTACTTCCTGAGGTACTAGAGGCTTAGGTTCAGCAAAACTATCCCTGAACTTTGCCCTCATCACCTCACCCCGAACTAAAAGCTGATAGTCCGCCATTGGAGACTTACTGTCATAAGGGTATAGATCTATTAGTTTAACAATAAAATCCGCATCTGTACCTGTTGAAGACACGTATAGCTCAGCTTGTAAATTCCCCCCAATTTTAACGTCATCTGTCAGCACCTCTGACTCATAGACTAAGACATCCGTTCTTTTAGCTGCAAAATACTGATCCTCAAACATATATTTAAATCCTCTTAAAACCGTCTTTTCATTGGTATATGGCACCGGGGAATGAGGATCACTGATATAAGCATCGAATGCAGTCTGGCTGGAAATAGGATGGTTAAAAGATAACTTCTTTCCCTCATTTAAGTAAAGGGACTGCTGCTTAACCGCTGCTGGCGGCCACTGTTTAAAAGATTCCCATTGGTTACTTCCCGTAAAAAATATTTTTGCTCCTGGCAGATGTGCTGTATCATTGCCCTTTAAATGTTGTTTAAAAAAAGGCAGTTCCATTTCTTCCCTAAACTGTTTGGCGGTAGGCTGATTAAAGTTTACAACTTTTAAGGAATCTCCCAGGCCACGGGTCCACGAACCATGATACCAGGGCCCCATCACCAGGTGTGTTGGGCTAGAGGCTGGCAACTTTGATAAATGAGCATAAGTTTTCAGAGGACCATAAAGATCTTCCTGGTCAAACCATCCTCCAACCACCAACACAGCCGGAAAATTTTTCTTGATATGCTTCAGGTAACTTCTTTCCTCCCAGTATTCATTGTAATTAGGATTATCCATCATCTCATTCCATAGTACACTTTTTTGATGTAGATATTTAGCATTAAAATTCTTTAAAGCACCTGTTTTTAAGTAAAAATTATAAGCATCCATGTACCCATAATTACCAAAACCTCCCGGGTGCTTTGTAGAAATTGAATCCCTCAACTTACCAAAGGATGACAGAAATGAAAAGCTTCCCATCAGCATCAAAGCACCATTATGATGCCTGTCATCTCCTAAAAACCAGTCTGTAACTGGTGCTTGGGGAGACACTGCTTTTAAATTTGGATGACTACCAATCAAAGACATAGAGGCATACATCCCCGGCGATGATATTCCCCAAATCCCCACCTTTTTGTTAGATTTAACATTTTTAATCAACCAATCAATCGTGTCATAAGTATCTGTAGACTCATCTGCATCTTTATTCTTCCTGGCAGATAGGATAGGCCTGTTAGCAATAAAATCGCCGTCAGACATATACTTACCTCTAACATCCTGGTAAACAAAAATAAAACCCTCCCGCGTGAAATCCATATTCGGACCAATGGGTATCTTCATATTTTGCACACCATATGGAGCCAGACTATAGGGTGTGCGCATCAGCATAATGGGATATTTATTCCCTTCATCTTTAGGTGAATAAATGGTCGTAAACAACTTCACCCCATCACGCATCCTGATATAAATCTCTTGCTTTTTATAATTATTTTTAACAAATAAGGTATCATCCTTAGTTTGCGCTTTCACCATAATAGTTAGGAAAAGAACACAACTTATTGTACTAATTGATAATTTCATTTATATTTTTTTTAACTGTCATCATAAATGTAAATCCCCCTTATAAATCATTAATCGCTCTAAAAGGGGATCTTTAAGCTTATAAATTTATGGATGACTATTATTCAGTATAATTTGCTTCTTCTTTTGCTTGCTGCTTTCTTTAATATTCATTTTAATGAAGTGGTATCCATTGACATTATCCAAAACAACAGCTGGCCTGTAATCAGCGTCTTGAGCAATTAATTTCACGTTTTCAAAGGAAATATTTTTAGCATGTTTAATGAAGAAGCCCCATGCTGGCAGCTCTTTAAACTGCGAAAATTCGGGATATGCATTTTCCATTTCAGGGATAGCTGCTAAATCATCTTTTGAAGTTCCTCTATAAGCAAAATTTGGATTTCCACCTCCGGGATAGATAATTGTAACATTCTTCAACTTGACATTTTCGATGAGCATGTTTTTTAAACCTACAATACTTGAAGGAGAAGTATTTCTTGGATTATCTTCAATCGGTCCCTCATAAACATAGCCTTTATCAGGTTTATCTGCCGTGATTTCAGCATATAGATTCTGGATAACAACATTCTTCATGCCTCCTATTCGTTGGTTGTTCCATCTGGAACCCATC
The DNA here is from genome assembly GCF_045628745.1 of Pedobacter sp. Lineage (GTDB taxonomy): Bacteria > Bacteroidota > Bacteroidia > Sphingobacteriales > Sphingobacteriaceae > Pedobacter. The sequence continues at coordinate 6,748 of NZ_JAZQPU010000180.1, read as the reverse complement.
CGTAAGTAAATAGGGTTTCCGGTATGATAAGCGTATAGACTATCTACAAAAATATCTTCTGCAATTCCTCCATCCGGACAGGCAATCGTCAAAGCTGATCTTAAAGTATTGTAAACTTTATTATTGATAATTTTTACATTTTTGTAGCCACCAGCGGATACCGTTCCAAATTTAATTCCATTGGCACTGGAGCGCGCAACGCAATTACGAATTTCTATATTTTCACATCTTTTGGTTCGGTCATGTGATTTTAAACAGATAGCATCATCAGCCGCATCTATATAAGAATTTAACAACTTGAAATCTTTACAATCAACAATATCAATACCATCATTATTCCAAAACTCGGTGCTTTTAACAGTGATATTATTTATAATTACTTGTTCGCATTGATCATAAACCTGTACCCATTCGGCTGCATTATAGATATGAATACCATCAATATTGACTTGTTTACATTCCCTGAAATAAATAGCTTTAGGACGACGATTGGTAGGTCGGTCATATTTAATGTCATCTACAATGAGTCCTTTATGAATTTGGTCAAGCAGGTCATATGCTACTTCACGTCCACGTCCATCGATCACACCTTTACCCTTAATACCAATATTACTTACACCCTTAGCGTAAAACAATGCTGTATTGGCTACATCAATATTATAATCATAAATATTTGTAGACCCTACAATGACAGCTCCTTCTTCTAAAAGTATCGTTACGTTAGATTTTAGCTCAATAGTCCCTGTTAAGTACCTTCCAACATAAAACCTCAGCGTTCCTCCCCCTTTTTCATGGATATAGTTGACCGCTTTTTGTATAGAGTTTGTATTCATTGTCGATCCATTGGACTTTATGCCAAAGAATGATGCATTATAAATGTTTTCGGAAAAAGCAGTGATAGAAGATAATAGAATGAGAATGGTTAATATATAGCGTATATTTTTCATTTTTTTTTATTTATAAAGCTGAACTTCCATTAGGTAAAACTACTTTTTCAACTAAAGAAAATTGATTATTCGTGTCAGATACAAATGCCTTTCCAGAGGTATCAATGAAGAGGTTCGTTAATTTTACGGATGTAGAATTGATCAGCACAATTCCTTTGCTGTCTTTTGCTACCCTGCTGTTGATCGTCTGACTGGAAAGCTCCAGGTTACTCGTTCTCACATACTTCTGGACAATAGAGGGCGAATTACTAAAATAAACACCATCGATCTTCACATCTTTACAATCTGTAAATGCCAGCAATGATGGCAAATAAGCATCCTGTTTATTCAATAAATATCCTTTTTCTATTAATCCATTTAAATGGCTAAGCAAAGGTTCTACCTGACCTTGAATTACTCCCTTGCCTATGATGCTGACCTGCGTTACATTTTCACCACTGATTAAGGTATAACCACCATCATTTTTAACATAATCGTAGAAATTCGGACTCGCTAAAAGAACAGCTCCTTCATGAAGTTCAATCGTCACATTTGATTTTAAATGTAAGCCTCCTGTTAAATAACGACCTACATAAAAGTTTAACTTTCCCCCTCCTTTTTCTGCAATAAAATTGATTGCATACTGAATAGATGAGGTATTGTTAGTGATGCCATCTGACACGCATCCAAACAAAGATGCATTGTATTCTTGTGCCTTTAGTGGGCTTAAAAAGCCTATGCAAGCGAATAATAGGATGATAATGTTTTTCATATTTATTGAATCTTTGTGCTTGGAGAATGATAGAGGAAAATCTGCTTTTTATGTTCAGCCTTTGGTTCAACAATTTGAACATTTATAAATTTTGAATCCTGCAGGTCGTCAGTTACAATTGCCGGACGGTAGTCAGCCTTTTCAGCTTTAAATACAACATTTTTAAAGGTGACACCCTTTGCATGCCTTAAATAAAAACCCCATGCCGGAAGCTCTTTAAATTGCGAAAATTCAGGATAGGCAAGCGGCATTTCCGGAATACTGTCTAGTTCCTTTGAAGTCAAACCACGCTGTGCATAAAATGGATCTCCACCACCAGGATACCTGATTTCTACGTTTTCAATTGTCACATTCTCGATTTTATACTGAGGCAAACCAATGATACTTGCCGGTGAAATGTTTCGGGGAAGGTCTTCAATAGGCCCCTCATAGTTATATCCGGCATCTGGTTTATTTAAAGGAACCTCAGCATATACATTTTTAATCACCACATTTTTCATATAAGGTTTTTTACCTTTAGTCCAGCGATCACCAATGCGTAAATAAATTACATTTCCAGTATTGATGGACCTTACACCATCAACCAATATGTCTTCAATAAATCCTCCATCAACCGCAGCAAAAGTAATGGCAGATCTATACGTGTCAAATACATTCAGGTTCTTCACCGTTATGTTTCTAAATCCACCTCTTGAGGCGGTACCAAATTTCAAGGCACTTGCACTTGATCTGGCCGTACAGTTTTCCACCAATATATTTTCACACACGGCATTTACATCATGTGACTTAAAACATATGGCATCATCTGCAGCATCAAAATAGGAATCGCGAATAATAACATCTTTACAATCAACAATATCGATACCGTCATTATTCCAGTAAGATTTACTATCAACAGTGATATTTTCAACTAAAAGATTTTGACATTGGTCATAGGTTTGATTCCAACTTCCGGGGTCTTTTAGCGTAATGTCCTTAATAATAATATTTTTGCATTCTCTGAAATAAATATTCTCCGGACGGTTATTTTCTCTAATGCGATCATACTTTAAATCATCTTTAAAAATACCACGATGTGCATTATTGAGCGCATTGATCGCCGTTGTGAATCCTCTTCCATTAATCATTCCTGGTCCTGTAATTCCAATGTTTTCTTGTTTGATTGCAAAAATCAGCGACTGCCAATTAACCGTGGGATCTTTGATATAGTCAAAAGGATTATTAGACCCTAATAGGCTTGCTCCACTTTCCAGATGTAAAGTCACATTAGATTTAAGGTAGATTGTCCCGGAAACATAGCTTCCTGCAGAAAAAACAAGTCTACCGCCTCCATGGCTTGAAATATAATCTATAGCACCCTGAATTGATTTACTGTTTAGCGTCCTTCCATCCAACTGGATGCCAAAATCTTTCGCTGGATAATCTTTTGCAAATAGATTTGAGCTGAGGAAAACACATATAATTATCAATATATTTTTCATTTCAAATAAGTTTAATTTTGTTCGTAAATTTCTATAGGTCCCACAATTCCCATTGATTGTATTTCTTGCTCTCTTCCTTTCCTATTTACCCAATGTTGTGCAACTTCATTACCTGTTAGAGTTTTCATATAGTTACCCATCGTCGTCACCAAATGAATTTCAATCTCATTTACACCTTTTTGGATGTATTTAGAGATATCAAAAACTCTTCTGCCATACCATTTTATGCCGATTTGTTTTTGATTGACATATAATAAGGTGATGCCATAAACCCTACCCAGGTTTAGGATATAATTTTTGCGATCAGTGAGGGTAATTTGTTTACGATAAATTGCTTTGCCAGAGAAATTAACCAGTTCTTTATGGTCCTTCATATCGATAACCTGGTCAAGATTAATGTTCTTCACACTACTATCTAAGCTATGTAACAATTCTAAATTCCAGGATTGATCAAGGTTTAAAGTTGACTTACCTGAATGAGGCAGCGGCTTCCAGTACTCTCCATCTTTATGGTCATCAAAAATCAAGAGCAAAGAGGCTGTAGGACCAAAGTTATATTCAAAAGTAGTGTCGTTAGTTAATTTTAATCTAAAACGCTCTCCAGTATCAAGATCCCATATCCAGGCATATTTTCCATTAATCTTTTTGCGATCAAAAATAATTTTTGCTTCATAAGCATCGTATCGATGTGCATTTTGAAAGAAAAACATTTCACTTCCATCATCTCGCTGATAACGAACTTGCATGAAGTACCTATTAGGAGATGCAATTTTTAAATAAGTTGGAAGTTGATGCGTTGTTACGAGTAGGGAATACCATTCTAAAAATTTATGATCTGAAGGCTTGTCAATTAAAATAAACCGATCTGCAAATTGTGTTTTTAAACGATCAATAGTTGTTTGGATAGCTAAATCCTTTTGCTGCCAATTCAAAAACCCAAGTCCTTTCGAGGGGTATTTCTCTATACAAATTACTTTGCCACCACCTTTTACAAACTGTTCAATTTTTTGTATAGCCAACTCGCTCAAGCTTTCAACGGCAGGTAGGAATAGGGTACCAAAAGATTTTTTACCATAAACTATTTTTCCCTTTTTAATTTCACTCTGTGACAAGATCATATCTGTGATATAGTCTGCAGCGCCACCGTTTTTATGAATCGCCTCCCATAATAAAGAAGTATAGGGAACATTCAATAGCTCAGGGAAAGGATCTGTTTGCACCCCATTATTGGCCCATAAATCATAATTGGCAGGAAGAATAGCAATATCACTATAGTATGTTCCGTTTTGCAACTGTGATGACAATCTTGCTTTATAGTCATTTAAGTATTTAAAAAACGGCCACCAATTATTTTTTTCATTATAATAAGAGCCATACTGAACCCAGCCGGGAAATGCAGCTTCTTTTGGCGAATAATTAAATCCATGCCAAATAGAATGCGTAATGCCAGACATAATGCTCTGGTCTGAACCAAGTTTTAGTAATTCTAAAGTTTCATTAAAAACCTGGTAGGTATTTGTCATCTCTTCACAGCTTACCATACGGTTTCCGGCTAAATGTGCGGCCGAAGAAACATACTTGTTGATCATGGTATAGCCTCTACCTCTGCGATAATCATCATCAGGCATCTCTTCACCAAGCTTGTGCCTTAAGTAATTGGTAGTCCATGATTCCCCTTCAGGAATATCATAGCCTAAACTTGTTTCCAGTGGAAAAAAACCACGCCCATAAGCCTGGGCCCTGGATTTTACTTGTAACTTTTTACACCAGTTCAAGTAAACCTCTGTAAATCTTTCACGGAGTAATATTGCTTTGGTATATTCAAAGTCGAATCTTACTTTTCTCAAAATATCGCTTAATTCAGGAGACTTTTTAGCGCCATAATTCACATCAACTACTGCACCCAGACGACCTACTTTAAACATAATAAAAGGCAAATAAGGCATCAGATCATATCCACATCTTTTTTTAAATTCTTCAGGAAAATCATCACACCAATTGCAGCCCTCTAACTCCATGCTATCAGTAAATAGTGCCCTGAGGTAATTAGACAATGGACCGATTTTCCCTTGGATAGTAGAAGACATCCTGTTTAAGTAGTCCTCAACAGCTTTCTTATTTAAGTGATTTAATATGGCACCCGAGGCTCCTGGTGCACCATTAATAACCTTGGCAAATGATTTAAATCTCACTACTGCATAGATACAATGCTTTCCTTCCGGTACATCTATTCTGATGATGTCATTATTGATTTGATTCGAAAAATCAATTGCCGTCTCTATGGCAGTCACCGGATCGGGAGATAATTTTATATTTAATAAAGTTGGAGATCGCAATGGGTTCTTATCTGTAACCTGCGGATCAACACTGCTATATATGCTGTATTTATTCGTTTCGTACACCATGGGCCCCTCCACCTTTTCGGCAAAAACGAGCAGAACTTCTCCCCTTTCTTCCTCTTTCAAATCTTCGGACCCAAAGGGCCAGCCTGACCCTACGAGAAGGTCACAGGTCATCTCTTTTGACTTAGCTTCCTGGCAAGTGTCTCTAACAATGTTAATCCATTCGTCGCTTAACCAGCGCAAGGACTTAATGCCCATATCATCCGCTTTACCAGGGAAAGAAATTGGATTAATTTCTACTCCTCCTATTCCAGCATCTTTGAGTAAAGCCAGTTGCCTGAACAGCTCTTCTTTTTTTACTTTATTGCCATTCCACCACCAACGTACAAAGGGTCTGTATGGAGACGGCGGATTTTTGAAAAGACTATATAAATCAGGATGTGATTTTTGAACAGCTAAAGATTCAAATTGATTGAAAAAAAATATGGAGGAGGTAGCTATTGATGTATTCTTGATAAAAGCTCTTCTGTTCATGTATTAGTGTTGGTTTTAGATAATTTAAGGACATGAAAAGGTGTTTTTGTCCATAAATTGCTTGCATTGATTAATTTATCTTATCAATTATTAATGCAGTGGTTCTGTAGTGCAGATTTAATGTTGTAATTGTGGTCATTATTGGCAGCATAAACTACTGCTGTAGATATGCAGTTATTGATAGAGATTGTGCTGCCTTTAGGAAAGGCAAGATCTCAAACGTAGAAATATCAAATTTAAATTAAGCAGTGAACCAAAGGTTCACTGCTTAAAAGGATTAACAATTAATTTTGAACTGCCTTTTCGTTATATAACATTTCATCCATTGGAATTTGCAAAGTCATCTTCGCTACCGGATAAGTTGATTTATCAATATGATTGGCAGAGCTGGTTCTATCTACCGCAATATTCCAACGTTTATTGTTATAGAATTCATGGCCACCTTCTCCCCATAGTTCAATTCGTGATTGTAACTGAACCATTTGTAGTGGTGTCATGCCAGCCATAGAGGCATAAGTATCACAAGTCAGAGGTGTCTGTCCTTGTTTAGTGCGTGCGGCAAGCAAAACATTTAAAGTGGCTTTTGCAGCACCAGCATCTCCAGATTGTGCCTGCGCTTCAGCTTTCATAAGTAGTACTTCAGAAACACGCATGTAATAACAAGTTACCCTTGTATTCACATCTTTTTTGTCA
>NZ_JAZQPU010000179.1:0-14537 GCF_045628745.1 Pedobacter sp. | reverse complement strand
TATTGCGTTCGGTTTTAACCGCATGGCCACCGTAACAGCAACTAACTTTGTAACCTGTAGACATTTGTTTAAACACCTGCTCAATTTGCAAGGCCAGTTCACGGCTAGGCACCATAATTAGTGCTTGTACCCCTTTTGCGCTGGCATCTAGACGTTGAAAAATGGGCAATAAAAACGCAAGCGTTTTACCTGAACCTGTTGGTGCAAGCAACAACAAGTCACTTCCTTTTTTTGCCGAGGCCACTGCTGCCACCTGCATATCATTTAAGGAAGTTATTTTTAAATTATCCAATATCTTTTCTACCGTCATGGCGCAAAGATAAGGTTAATATGCCAAGAATGTTTTGTGAAAATTTTGCGCCTAAAATTTAAAATATCTTTTTTTAAACCTTCTCACGCCTCTGTTCATCACGCTTTCCAGATTCATCAGCATCAACCCTCTCCTACTCACCCAGTTAGTCAATTGAATGTTAACTTTTTTAACCGGTGTATACACTTTTTCGTCTAACAGTTCTAAGTATTTTTCATTAGATCTGCTTTGTTGCAGCAAGTAAAATTCGTTCAATAATTCTGCTTTCATCGCCCTGTGGTCTATTTGTGAATTTATAATTATACTTACCTCATACAACAAAAGCCATGAAAGATTGTTCTACTGGTAGAGAATTAATATTTATAAATGGAGAGACACACCTACCAGACCGGCATTATCGGCAACTGCGCATTTTTAGCACATATCAACAAAAACACTAATATAGACTGGTTATGCTGGCCACGGTTTGACAGTTCATTTGTTTTCGGCTCTTTACTAGGCAGCGAAACTGGCGGTGAGTTTTCTATCCTACCACATGGAGCATACAATTCAAAACAATATTACCTGGAGAACACCAATATTTTATGTACAGAAATCAGTAACGAGGAAGGCACCTACCGCATCACCGATTTTGCACCTCGTTTTCGTCAGTATGAGCGTTATTATAAGCCACTGATGCTGATTCGTAAGGTGGAAGTGCTGGAAGGCAATCCGCGGATCAGGGTGAAATGTAAACCTGTTTACAATTATGGTGAAGATCATTTTACCAGCAGCAGGGGCAGTAACCACCTACAGTATGTATGTGGTGAAGAAAACATGCAGCTGAGCACTAACATTTCTTTGAGTTACCTGGAAGATGAAGTTTATTTTGCCCTCAATGAACCTAAATACCTTATTTTAACTTTCGGCTACCGCCTGGAAGCTACCATTGCAGAAACCGCAGAACACTTTTTAAACAGCACCAAACAATATTGGAGAACCTGGATTAAACATTCTACCATCGCTGGCTACCACCAGACCCTGGTGATCCGCTCTGCGCTGGTTTTAAAAATCCACCAGTATGAAGATACGGGGGCTATTATTGCCGCCAGCACCACCAGCTTACCAGAATCGCCGGGCAGCACCCGAAACTGGGATTACCGCTATTGCTGGATGCGCGACACCTATTATGTAATTACCGCCCTGAACCATATTGGCCATTTTGAGGAAATGGAGAAATATTTTAACTATATTACTGATATCTCTTTCCGCAGCGATACGCGCTATCAGCCCTTATTTGGCATTGCCGGCGAAAGGGTACTCACAGAACGTATCCTTGAAAATGTAAAAGGTTATATGGGTGAGCAGCCTGTGCGCGTGGGTAACCAGGCTTTTGAGCATATTCAGAATGATATTTACGGACAGGTGCTCATTTCGATGCTGCCTTTATATAACGACAGCCGTTTTGTTTATGCCGAAAGGCAGGATTCTACACGCTGGCTTGATTACCTGCTGCAGAAAATTGAGCGCACCATTGATGAGAAGGATGCTGGCATATGGGAGTTCCGTAACATTGCCAATATCCATTGTTATACCAACCTTTTTCAATGGGCAGGTGCACAGGCAGCACTTAAAATGGCCAGGACCATGGGCGACGAAACTTACCAGAACCGGGCACAGGTGCTGATTGACAAGGCATCGGCACATATTGAAGCTTGTTACGACCCTGAACGCAAAGTATATAACCATGCTGTGGGTAGTCCGCATCTTGATGCCAGCACGCTCCAGCTTATCTTAATGAATTACCTTGACCCTAACTCACAAAGAGCAAAAGATCATTTGATAGCCCTGGAGAACGAACTTAAAGCAGATAACGGCTTATTTTACCGCTACAAACACAGCGATGATTTTGGTAAGCCGAAGACGACCTTCTTAATCTGTGCCTTCTGGTATGTGGAAGCTTTAGCTTGCGTGGGCAGAATTGAGGATGCCAAGCGTGAATTTGAATCGTTGATTCAATATGGCAATCACCTGAACTTGTTCAGTGAAGATATCGACGAAAAAGATGGTAGTCAGTGGGGTAATTTTCCACAGGCTTATAGTCATGTAGGCTTGATGAATGCTGCACACCGGATTGCGATAAAATTAGACACACCGATATTTTTGTAAAGAAGACCCTTTTGAGAAAAAAGGAGCCTGTCATTGTGAAATTATGACAGGCTCCTTTGCATTTGAGCTAGATGAGTATGTTGCCAAGGCAACCCTATAAACTTGCTTTAGCAAATACGAAGGAGTGCCTAGCTTCTATTTTTTTCGAGTTTAGCGCGATTATTGATTAAAAAGTAAAGAATAACGGTGGTGTTGACCGATAACCCTGCCTTATGCAGTGCAAGAAAAATAGATTGCCTTTAAGCGGGCACCTTAAGTTTAAAACAGGTATCTTGATGGCTAGACTCCACAAACATTTCACCCTTATGTGCCTTTGCAATTTCATTGGCAATAAACAATCCAAGGCCCAGCCCTTCTTGTCCCTGGTGCACCTTGCCCCGCGAAAATGGCTTAAACATGTGCTTCATGGCTTCGTCAGTTATTTTTTTTCCTTTATTGATTACGCAGAGTTCAAATTTTCCAGCGGCTGTGCTTGCCCGCACGACTATAGGTGATGCCGATTTCCCATGGGTAATCGCATTTCCCAGCAGGTTTGAGAAAAGCTGCGCAATGCGTTTATTGTCGATTTTAACCTCAACAGTCAAGTTAAAATCCGTGTGAATAGTTATATTTGGATAGGCTATCTGAAGTTCGGTAATCACCTGGTTCAACGTATCTTCCAACGCCTCACTATTATCATAATTGAGTTGTATGCCCCCACCTAAACGTCCACTGGCAAAGTCAAGAATATTATCGATAAGGCCACGAGTTCTATTGCAAGAATCCTGGATAACTTTAGCTAACTTCATATTCCGCTCATCAAGTGTGCTTCTAAGCTGAAGTTGCACTGCACTGGATATGGCATGTACAGGATTGCGCAGGTCATGACCCAACATGGCTATAAACTGTTCACGTATTTCTGCTATTTTTTGTTCTTCAACAAGCTTGGCTTCGGTTTCATCTAAAACAGTGATGGAATCCAAATGGAAAGCAATGAGTTCAGCAAAAAGCCTGAACATGTTAATGGTTTTTTTATTGTTGACTAAAGCTGGTTTTGGATCTATGGCACAAAGGGTGCCAAAGAACTCGCCATTTTTGAGGATAATTGGGATAGAGATGTAACTCTGGAGGCCATAAAGCTTTGGGGTGTGGTGGTTACTATAATTAGCATCCAAATCAAAATAGTCAATCGCTATAGTTTCCTTAGCATTCATCACCTCATGGCAGAGCGTAGTTTCAACTTTTAATTCACCACCTACCCGAAGTCCGAAATTAATTTTATCATTCACGGCGAAGGCTACCCATCTATCCTTGGTTACCCTTGCAATCGTAGCAAATCCCATTCCGGTAGAATTGCAAATCACCTCTAAGATATGATCAATGGAGGGGATCTGGCTCATCCTTACAATATCCATATCAAAATTGTCTACCTGGGGCTGGATTTTCATCATATAATTTTGAGCGCTACTGACTTTAACAAATAATACTTTATGCTCTAAGTTAACAAATTATTGAAAAGAATTTCAGAAAATTCAATTGTCCTGATCGCTGTCGTTCAAAAGAAATTCTTAAGACTAAAACTTTGCTGGTATTTCTAAGCCTTTAATTCCTTTTTTTTCATACTTGCAATAATCATTTCCCGATGTTGAATTCCCCATATTCGTAACTCATTCAACACACTTTCAAGGGTGTTACTGTAACGAGTGATTTCATAAATAACCGTTACGGGAGTTGTAGGATAAACGGTTCTATTGACAAAACCATTCTCTTCCAGATCTTTTAATTCTTTTGATAGTATTTTAGGTGTTATGCCCTGCAATGCATGCTGTATTTCGTTAAAACGCCTTGGTTTTTCAAGCAACGTAAAAATTAAGGGAAGCTTCCATTTCCCGTTCAACACATATAACGCATCGCGTATAGCATTTACACTGACCAAACACTGCTCCTTAGAAGGCGCCTCATCCATTAAATTAGCTTTCATAGACTAAAGTTAAGAACTTTCCCAAAGGATACTACTATCCTTTAGGAAAGTAGTATCCTTTTTATAGCCGCGAGAGTTACCTTTGAAGAAAAAATAAATCCCATGAAAAAGATACTTCATTTAATATCCAGTTTTAGAGATGATGCTTCATACACCATCAAACTTGGCCATGCAATAGTTGATAGACTTGTTGAAGCCAACCCCGGCGCTGTTGTTGAGGAATTAAACTTGATAACTGAAAACTACCCACACCTGGATGCTCCTCATTTTCAGGCATTTTTGACGCCTACAGCCGAGTTAACGGACTTAGATAAGGAAGCCACCAGCTATTCTGACAAGGCAATTAGTCAGTTAATGGATGCTGATTTCATTGTTATCGGTTCGCCTTTTTACAACTTCGGTATCCATTCAGCGTTGAAAGCCTGGATTGACCATATTGCACGCGCAGGCGTTACTTTCCGCTACACAGCAAATGGTCCTGAGGGCTTAGTAAAAGGTAAAAAAGTTTATATAGCTTTAGCTTCCGGAGGCGTATATGGTGACGGACCTGCGCAGGCGTACGATTTTAACGGGCCTTACCTGAAAGCTGTATTAGGCTTTTTGGGCATGACAGATTTACAAATCTTCCGTGCTGAAGGCCTCAAAGTCCCTGAATTGCAGGAGCATAGTTTAGAAAATGCTATTGAGAGTATCAGTTTGTAACCATCAAAAATTACAATAAAAAAGCTTCAAATCAGTTTGAAGCTTTTTTATAAACTTCAGCATCCCACTTAATGTTCCATTGACTTAAATAAGTAGATAGCGGACCAAGCCCAACTTTAGCACGACGCTCATCAACATGATCTGGATCCTCTAAAGGTGATATTTCATAAGTCTGTGTATCATGATTCTGGCTCACTTGGCTACCATAAACCTGTTTTTTACCGTTTCTTATGGCAATTCTATCTGTTAGCAGCGCTAGTTGATTTGGCTTTGCATTTCCTTTGTTTACTGCATCAAGCAAAAGTGGTAAATATTTCTCTTGTGTCTTTAAGTCTGCATGTTGAATAACCAGAAAAAGCGCATGATTTCCATTTACACCTACTTCCTCCGGCCCAAGCCATCCATGCTCATCTAAAACCTTACTTATTTTGGTCACATTAACAGAATCTGTTTTGTTCATCAGAAGCAGGATATCTTTTACCTGCTTAGCATCCCAACCATATTTTTTTTCAGCCTCATTCAACTGTTTCCTGTATTTTTGATCATTGATGAAAATTAATTCCAATCGTTCATTTAAAACGAGATCCAATTTAGGGTAAAGCTTGTCTTTATTTTGTTTAACAATAGCAATTAAGGAATCCCATCGCTTGTTGGATTTAAGTGATTTTAAATTGATATCTTCAGTAAGATGCAGGTAATTGAAGTAATACGCCTTTTTGGCTACTCTTTCAAGCTGGTAAAAAGCACTATCAACTTCTTTAGCTAATGCCCAGGCACATGCTGCATTATACCGATCTGGCATAGATCCTAGGCCTCCATTTGCTTTAAATGCAGCTGAATAGGCCAAAGCGGAAGCGCTGTAAGCTTTGGACACAAATAAAAGTTCGGCTTTATTAATGTAATTTTCATATTGCGTAGAACTACCCTGTCCAAAAGCAAAGATGCTGTAATAGAGAAAAATTAATACTAATCCACTTTTTTTCATCGATCAAACGTTGAATTTTATTGCATTTATGACTACAATTTAGGTAAATTTAAGAACATTAGCGCTGCCCGATTTGGCTTTAGTTACGCTTAAATTATAATCTTGGTTCATCTTTGCACAAAAGCCTTAATGATGATGAGAAACACTATAATACTGAAAACACCTGAAGATAGAAAAATATTTTTAGAAGCGATTTTAAATCCCCCGGCTCCTAATGAGGCTCTAAAGAAAGCGGCATTAAATTATTTGAAATTTAAAACGAAACAACCAAGTGATGTTCATCCCAATGGCAACCATCAGGCAGCTCCTTAACTTCTCCTTATAAGTCACTTACCTTTCCTTAACCTTTAACTAACCCATCGTTAACTTATAGCCCCGACCAGCTAGGGACTTGGTAGGGACCTGCTAGCGAATTTCCGGTAGCAAACCCGTAGCAAGTCCCTAGCTGGTCCGCCTTAAATAGCGCACATAAGTTAGCGATAGGTTAAAGAAAGGTTACCAATGGGTTAATGATTAGTTAAGCTGTATCAACTCTTTTAAAAGCTGCCTTACCTCTGTAGGATTTCTGACAAAGTATTTTGCTGCTGAAATATTACCGCCCACCTTAATGGTATAAGCATCCGGAGGTAGGGCTTTAAACACATCCTCATCCGTATAATCATCACCAAAGGCCAGAATAAAATCAGCTTCCATGTTGTAAAGTAAGTTTTGTGCAGCCTTACCTTTGTTCACTTCAATATTTTTTATTTCAAGCACCTTATTTCCCGGCATTAGTTGCAGGCCTTTGTCGGCTACAATTAACTTCAGGTGACTGATAATTTCATTAACACGCATTTCGCCAAGTCCTTCTTCTACCTTACGGTAGTGCCATACCAGCGAATAACTTTTATCTTCAATAAAAGAACCCGGGGTCCGATCGGTATAACGTTCTAAAACTGCATACACCTCATTTTTCCATTTATCAGTCAGCAGTGGTAAACTGCGCCAGCTGCCATCCAGGTATTTTTGCCAGGCCCCATGTTCTGCAATCATGCCCACCTTTAAATGGCCAAACCATTTCTGGAGCGTCTCGTGGTTTCTGCCACTGATCAGCACCACCTGGTTAGCAGGGTCGTTGCTCAGCTGATTGAGAATTTCGTACAGCTCTGGATCTGGAGAAGCTTTTTCAATCACACTGTTAAAACCAACCAGTGTACCATCGTAATCAAGGAAAATATAACGGTGACTGGATTCCAGATAAGCCATAGCCATTTGTTCTCTCATTTTAAGGGAAGCATATTTAGCCAGCAGCGATTGCTGCATTTCTTTTACTTCCTTCAATTTAGTGATAAAGTTTTTTACCCACAAATGGATATTATATTTCTTCACTACTTCCCGCATGCTACTCATCCTGATCTTTTGCTCCTCTAAAGGCATTTCTATGGCCGTAACAATGGCGCGCATCACATCGCCCATGTTATTAGGGTTCACAATCAAGGCGTCATTTAACTCTTTAGAGGCACCCGCCATTTCGCTTAAAATCAAGACACCATTATTTTCTGTTCTGGAAGCCACATATTCCTTGCTCACCAAGTTCATACCATCGCGCATGGGGGTAACCAGGCAAATATCTGCCGCACTATACAAGGCAGACAGCAATTCTACGGAGAACGACCGGTAGAAATAATGGATAGGTAACCAGTCCATAGTTCTGTAACTGGCATTGATATTGCCTACCATCTGATCTATGCGGTCGCGCAGCTCTTTATACTGGGGCACCGTGTCTCTAGAAGGCACAACCACCATGTATAAGGCCAGTTTACCAATATATTGAGGATGGGTTTGCAATAAAAGTTCGTAGGCCTGGAGGCGCTGGATGATTCCTTTACTGTAATCCAGGCGATCTATAGATAAAATGAAAGCTTCATTGTTTCTAGATTTTTTAAAGTTAGCTACATGCGCTTTAACCTTAGGGCGGTTGCTGAGCTGTTCAAACTTCCTGTCATCTATCCCCATCGGGAAAGATTCTACCACTATTTGCCGCTCATTCCAGGTAATCACATTGTTAGCTGATTTGGCCCCTGTAAGCCTGGTGGTGGTACTTAAAAAGTGCCTCACATCATCAAAAGTATGAAAGCCGATCAAATCGGCACCAATCATACCATTAAGAATCTCTTCCCGCCATGGAATAAGGCGGAAGATTTCATAAGAAGGAAAAGGGATATGCTGAAAAAAGCCTATCGTTACCTGTGGTTGTATTTTCCTGATCAGGCAAGGCAGCAACAGCAATTGGTAATCATGGATCCATACCGTATCGCCTTCCACAAGTTGTTGTTCAACAACATCCCTGAATTTGGCATTCACGGTTTTATAGAAATCCCAGTAGTCCTGTTCAAAATGAGCATAAGTAACCAGGTAATGAAATACCGGCCATAAAACTTCATTAGAGAAACCTTCGTAATAGAGGTTAATCTCTTCCTGTGTTAAAAATACAGGAATAAGGTTGAGTGTTGCCAACTGGGCTTTAACTTCTTCCTGTCGTTCCAGGGGCACTTCAATGCCTGGCCATCCAATCCAGATATTTCCACCGGTTTTATAAACAGAACCTAGCCCCGTAGCAAGTCCACCTTCGCTAGGGCTAAGGGTGTATTTTCCATCGGTCTCGGTAATTTTTACGGGCAATCGGTTTGATACTATTATTGTTTTGTTAGTCATCATATACACTTAAAGAACTCGTTAAATCCATTATTGTTTTTTTTCTGACAATGGATTTTTCGTAACAAGCTGGTAGTAAACAAATAAAATCAAAAAAAAACATGGGAATACCAAATTATACAGGTAAATTTAGTATAACTACCTATTGTTTCCCTAACTTAAATTACCACTAAGTATGACCTGGAAAAAGTTTAGCGGTGAAGTCATTCATTCACCTATTTTAGAAGAAATTGAAAAAGCCATTATTCAAGAAACTGAGAAAGGCTATCACCTTAAAGTTTGCATTGGTACAGACTCACAAGTAAAAGGCGCCTTAACAGATTTCGCTACTGTCATTGTTTTGTTAAGGGAGCAACATGGAGGATTTATGTACATACATCAGGAGAAAACTACGCAGCAGATGAGTATTAAGGAGCGAATGCTCCTGGAGGTGCAGAAGTCTATTGAAACCGCCTACTCGATCTGCGATTTGCTTGATTTATACGATGTGGATCTTGAAGTTCATGCAGACATCAATACCAATCCAATGTTTAAATCAAACAAAGCGCTGAACGAGGCGATGGGTTATATTTTAAGTATGGGTTTCATTTTTAAGGCCAAGCCGGAAGCTTTTGCAAGTTCCACCTGTGCCGATAAAATGGTTCATTAATTTAAAAGGCGTAAACGGCGGCCAGTGAAAATTGTGATGCCTGATTTGTTGGAGAAAGGTTTGATTTAGTGAATAAATCATCATCACGTTTGTCAAAACGTACCTCAGGAATGAAGGTAAGGCCACCGGTTTTGAAATTTCCTGACAGTGTGATTGAGTTAAAAACTTCTCCATTTACAGTACCTACATCCTTAGTTTTAAAGTACTCCCCTCTTAAGCCAAGGGCAAAACCTGGTGTAAATGAATTTTGCAGGTAAAGGGCAGCACCGCTGTAACCTCCATTATCGTTAGAGATGCTGTAATCGGCAGCATTCAAGCCTATTTTAACTTTTTCTGTAACCTGGAAAGATGTGGTGATGTCAAATAAAGAGCCATCCCCTGGCGCACCAGCATTTCTTCCGGTTAAAACATTCAGGTAAGCGCTCCATCCTTCTACCGGAGAAAGTCCTAACTGTGCACCAAAGTGAGAAACACCATTCACATCCTTATATACATTCCAATCATCGAATAAACCAACCATTAAACTCACTTTAGGAGAGAAAGTATAGGTACCCTTGATTCCTGCATTTTGGAATGGTCCTGCAGAAAACAGGTATGAGGTAGAATAATTGAAATTGCCGACAGGCGAAATCACCTCATAGCCTACAAAGGTACCCATGAAACCTGCCGTCATGGTAAAATTATCCGTAAAGGCATAATTGATCGACAGGTTTTGTAAGTGAAAAGTATTTTCGCTATTGCCGTCTGCATTATCTCCATTAAGTAAGCTCTGGTATTGTCCTCGTGGTCCAAAGGATACCTCGCCTAAAAATGAAGCCTTGCCTGTAGTTTTCTTCACTGCGAAATCAAGCATGCCTAGTGAAATAGAATTATGATCGCTGGCAAAGCTGGTTCCTATGTTAGGATGCTTTTGAAAATCATATTTATAATAAGCATCGGCAGAGCCAGAAAACTCAAAAGGGGTACTTTCAGTTTCCTGAGCATAGGCCACAGTGGTAAGGGCGATCGCGGACAGCGAAAACAGCGCTTTTAAATTCATAATTAGAGCGTTTGGTTTAATGAAATATTGGTTTAGGTTTAGGTTTTGGTTGTTATTTAGTGAGCAAGCTCGTGGTCAATTTCTACACCTGTAGAAGCAACAACAAGGGTGCCTTGAGAGTATTTTTCATTGTGCTGACTAGCATCTAAGCCCAATTCTTCTTCTTCAGAAGTTACTCGGATTGGTTGTACAAGGTTGATTAGTTTAAATACCAGGTAAGACATTACAAAGCTGAATGCTACCACAATAACAACACCTTTTAACTGGGTGATGAAAAACTCAGGGTTTCCATAGAACAAACCATCAACACCGGCAGCATTTACAGTTTTAGTAGCAAATACGCCTGTCAGCAACATACCAACAATACCACCCACACCGTGACAAGGGAAAACGTCTAATGTATCATCAAGGCTAGTTTTAGATTTCCATACCACAACAAGGTTAGAGATCACCGCAGCAATGGCACCGATAAAGATACTTGAAGGGATAGATACGAAACCTGCACCAGGAGTGATGGCTACTAAACCTACAACAGCACCTATACAGAAACCTAATACGGAAGGTTTTTTTCCACGTAATACATCAAAAAACATCCATGAAAGTCCAGCAGCACCAGCAGCAATATTAGTAGTAGCGAAAGCTGAAACAGCTAAACTGTTAGCACCTAATGCAGAACCAGCGTTAAAACCAAACCAGCCGAACCAAAGCAAACCTGTACCGATCAATACATAAGGAATGTTTGCAGGTGGAATTTCCTGGTGATCCTGGTGAACTTTTCTACGTTTCAATACCAGGGCGCCAGCAAGGGCAGCCATACCAGCAGAAATATGTACTACGGTACCGCCAGCAAAGTCAAGCACACCCATTTTGAAAAGGAAACCATCAGGGTGCCATGTCCAGTGTGCTAATGGAGAATAAATAAAGATAGCAAACAATACGATGAACATAATGTAAGAGGTGAAACGGATTCTTTCAGCAACGGCACCTACCACTAAGCCCGGGGTAATGATGGCAAACATCAATTGGAACAAAGCAAAGAGCGTTAAAGGAATAGTTGGTGCACCTGCCCAGGATTCACCAGAGTTTACATTTTGAAAAAATGCAAAGGTAGAAGGGTTACCGATCACACCGTTTACGCTTTCGCCAAAGGCTAAGCTAAAACCTACGGTCACCCATAATACGGTAATTACACCCGCAGCCACCACACTTTTGATCATGGTTGACAAAACATTTTTGCGGTGAACCATGCCTCCGTAAAAAAATGCTAGTCCGGGTGTCATTAAAAATACCAATGCGGTAGCGGTAAGCACCCATGCAATGTCTGCAGGACTGTATTTACCGATATCATAATTTGGAGAAAGAGGAATAAAAAGCGCAACAATAGCCACAATTAACAAAACTGCGAACGGCGCAAACTGTTTTAAAGGAATCGTCTTCATTTTGATTGGTTTTTTGAGGTTTAATTTTAATATTTTGATTGATATGCTAAATCTAGTGTAAAAAATGACTGGAAACAAATAAATTATTACAATGTTTTACATTTACACAGTTAATTTAACAAAAACAGTCAAATTTTCCACACTAAAATAGCTAAATGACACAAAACCACTAATACATAACGTGTGTTTGGTGCGAATTTAATTAAAACAGCACATTTAGTCATTTCATTACAAATCCGTATCTTGAGCTAATGAAGGCTTATCATCTAAAGTTTGTACAGGAATTACCTATTTCCTTACCGGAAGCATGGGATTTCTTCTCCTCACCCCATAATTTGGCAAAGATTACACCGGCAGACATGGCTTTTACTGTCACTTCTGCAGTTGACAACATAGAAAAGATGTACCCGGGCATGATTATTACCTATAAGGTATCGCCAATGTTGGGGATTAAGCTCAACTGGATGACAGAAATTACCCAGGTAAAGGAAGAAGAATATTTTATTGATGAGCAAAGATTTGGCCCATACCGCTTCTGGCACCATCAACATCACTTTAAAGCGATACCTGGCGGCGTGCGAATGGAAGACCGTTTAACTTATGGTTTGCCACTTGGCCTGTTAGGACAAGCAGCAAACCACCTGTTTGTAGCTCAAAAGCTGCAGGATATTTTTACTTTCAGAAAGCAGAAAGTGGAGGAATTATTCGGGAAGATGGGCGCCTAAAGGGGGTATAAGGAACCTTGTACTACACCTCTGCGTTCAATTTCTTTATCTATATAAGTTTGTATAGCAGATTTGTTGAGCCCCCAGTTTGGTGCAATCAATAAATCCCAGTCAGAAATACCAAATAATCGCTGAATAACGATATCTGGTCTCAATAATGGAATTAATTTGCACAGCAAATCGGTATATTCTTCCAAAGAGAACAACTTAAAGGGCTCTTTTTTGTATTTAGCACCCATAATGGAGCCTTCAACAATATGTAAGTGGTGGAATTTAACAAATTTGATTTGCGGGAAGCGGTTAATCTCATGAATATACTGCAACATCATGTCTTCAGTTTCCCATGGGAAACCAAAAATGGTATGTACACAAAGGTCAAGTTTGGAATTTTCCAACAATTCTACGGCTTTCACAAATTCACCATGACTACAGCCACGGTTAATTTTCTCCAGCGTTTCATCGTAGATAGATTCCATGCCCATCTCCAGGTCCACATCAAAGCGATCAGAATAACTTTCCAGCAAGGCTACTTTTTCCGCATCAATACAATCCGGACGGGTACCTACAGAAAAGCCAACCACATCTTCGGGGTTGATAGACAAAGCCTCATCATACATCATTTTTAAATAATGTACAGGTGCATAGGTATTGGTATTTGGCTGGAAATAGACAATAAATTTATCGGCTTTATAAAAGCTTTTTCCACGCACCATTCCTTGCTCCAGCTGCTCACGCACGGTAGGCAGTTTTCGCGACAACTCCGGTGTAAAGGAGTCTACGTTGCAATAGGTGCAACCACCATAACCTTTGCTGCCATCACGATTAGGACAGGTAAAGCCGCCATCTACAATTACTTTAAATACGCGCTGCCCAGCATACTTTTCTTTAAGATGCGTACCGTAATTTTTATATCCTTTTATGCCTAAATCTAGTGGAGTTCCCAATTGTTCAATGTTTTCTGCAAAAATACATAAAAAAAACTAAGCCTTAGGTGATGTCTTTTGGATAGTAGCATAAAGGTGTTTCAACCAATAAAATATTTGATACTGAGGCCCCTCAATAGACTTTAAATATGTATTTTTAAAAATAAACCACGCTGCTATGAAACAACCGACCAGAAGAGAATTTATTGGAACAGCCGCATTACTGGCCTCAGCTACGGCTGCTTCTGCAGCCTTACCGCTTACTCCTATGCAAAAAAACTATCCTGTAGTACACCATGTTTTCTTTTGGATGAAGAATCCAGATTCTAAAGCCGACCGCGACCAATTGGTTGCCGGCGTAAAAACGCTGTCAAAAATTAAAGCCATTAAAGCCCTGCATGTGGGTGTGGTGGCTGACACGGAAAAACGTGATGTGGTAGACCACAGTTGGGGCGTTTCTGAATTAATGTTTTTTGAAGACCTTGCAGCACAGGCAAGCTACCAGGACGACCCGATACACCTGGAGTTTATTAAAAATTGTAGTCACCTTTGGGAAAAGGTTATCGTTTATGATATTGCAGAAGCCTAAATGAGGGCTAATGCTTAGGATTGAGTCGTGAATAGATGACGTCATCTAGAAAAACACCCTGAAAAAAGGTTTTATCCTTTAAATGTGCTTCTTTATGGAAGTCGTTTTTGAGCAAAAGCTTTTCTGATGCGGTATTTAAGGGATCGATAACCGCTTCAAGGCTATGGAAGTTGAGCGTCTCAAAGGCATAATTGATCACCACTTTAAGGGCCTCATCCATCAATCCTTTGCCATGCAGTGCAGGATGGAGGATATAGCCAATTTCTGCACGGTGATTTTCAGGGTTGGTATTGAAAATGCCAATAATGCCTTTGAGGTGTTCGTTACCCTTTAAGGTGATGGCCCAATTGATAGATTTATTCGCTGCAAGACCT
>NZ_JAZQPU010000178.1:0-4703 GCF_045628745.1 Pedobacter sp. | reverse complement strand
GGCAAGAACCTATGCTGCAGTATGTTTTTTACTGACACAACTGGTCCGCATGGGCTCCATCTTTTTTGGAATTGCTTTAAGTCTGCAGGCCCTTACGGGTTATTCCATGCAAATGATTATGGTAGTCATGGGCATTTGTATTATCTTATATACTGTTTTGGGTGGTATTGAAGCTGTCATTTGGACGGAAGTAATCCAGGCTGTGGTCAAAACTTTTGGTGCCTTGCTCATCTTATACCTCATCATTTCTAATATGCCTGGTGGCATTTCCAAAATTGTAGAGATTGGTCAGTCGGCAAAAAAGTTTAGTTTAGGCAGCTTCTCTCCTGATTTTATTGGCTCCTCTTTTTGGGTTGTTTTATTGTACGGTTTTTTCATCAATCTTAATAACTTTGGGATGGACCAGAACTATATCCAGCGTTACCATACGGCAACCTCTTCAAAAGCAGCTTCCAAATCAATATGGTTATGTGTATGGTTATATTTGCCGGCTTCCCTCTTATTTTTTATTATAGGATCTTGTTTATACGCCTTTTATGAATTCAATCCTGACTTGATACAATCCGTTAAGCACCAGGTGGCCATTGAAAGTTTACCCCCGCATGCATCGGCAGCAGAGATATTAAGGGTGCAGAATGCCTTGCAGCCCGCTGATTATGGTGACAAG
Organism: Pedobacter sp.; assembly: GCF_045628745.1. GTDB lineage: Bacteria > Bacteroidota > Bacteroidia > Sphingobacteriales > Sphingobacteriaceae > Pedobacter. The sequence goes on along the minus strand of NZ_JAZQPU010000178.1, from coordinate 4,036 downwards.
ATCATGCCACACTTTATGGTCACCAGAATTCCTGTAGGCCTGGTTGGTTTAATCGTTTCTGCAGTATTGTCTGCCGCTATGAGCACCATCAGCTCAGGCATGAATGCTTCGGCCACTGTCTTTTCCGTTGACATTTATAAAAGATATATTAAACCAGACATCACCGACCGGCAAAACCTTCTGCTACTGCATATTGCCACCGTTGGATTTGGCCTCATGGGCATGGCGATGGGCATAGCAATGATAGGGGTAAAAAGCATCCTCGATGTATGGTGGGAGTTTTCAGGCATCTTCGCTGCGGGCATGTTAGGTTTATTCCTACTCGGTATCATCAGTAAACAAACAAAAAACCGGGAAGCTATTCCTGCTACATTAATTGGCATTGCTGTAATCATGTGGATGACCTTTTCCATTTATTTGCCTGATGAGTATGAATACTTTAAAAACCCTTTAAACAGGAATATGATCATTGTGGTGGGTACATTAACCATCCTTTTAGCTGGCGTTTTCTTAACAAGAACTAAAAGTAAACTCATTAAACCTCAGTTATAATATATTTAAATATCAACTTGTAAAAAACAGAACCTACAATGAAAAACTCACCTAAAGGGTTCATCCCGGTAATGCTGACTCCCTTTTATGGCAATGGTAAAATAGATTTTGATGCTTTAACGCAGCTTACAGAAAGCTATTTAAAAGCTGGAGCGTCAGGTTTATTTGCCAATTGTTTATCGAGTGAGATGTTCGAACTAACTGATCAGGAAAGAATCCAGGTCATCAGCCATGTCATAAAAGTAGTCAATGGTAAAGTCCCTGTCATCGCCACAGGAACCTTTGGTGGAACAATTAATAAACAGGCCGACTTCGTGAAAAGGGTTCATGATACCGGTGTTGAGGCTGTAATCCTGATCAGCAGTTTACTTGCCGGAGAACAGGAAGCCGATGAAGTGTTCGACCAGCGTTTCTTTGATTTATTAGACCAGACAGAAAAAATTCCCCTCGGATTTTATGAATGTCCCATTCCTTACAAGAGGTTGCTTAAACCCCAGCAACTGCAGCAGTATGTGGCTACAGGCAGGGTGATTTATCATAAAGATACCAGCCTTGATTTGTTGCAAATTAAAGAGAAAATTGCAGGTACTGCAGGCCAGAAATTTGGGCTTTACGATGCTTACATGGTTCATGCTGTAGAATCTTTAAAAGCAGGCGCTGCTGGCCTTTCCTGCATACAGGGTAATTACTTTCCTGAATTGATCGTATGGCTTTGTCAGCATTACGATGACGTCAATTTAACCAATGAAGTGCAGAAGGTACAACACTTCCTGATCGATAACATGGATGTGATGCACAATGTATATCCCCTGGTATCAAAATATTTCTTACAAAAAAGAGGCTTGAATATTTTAACCTTTACCCGTAGAGATGTAGGTTCTTTTACACCATCAGTTATCCATGGCATTGAAAACCTCTATAAAGATTACGACTTTTTAAGAGAAGACTTAAATATAAAAATAGCGGTGTAAGCCGCTATTAATCATTTAAATACTTCCGCTTATAGTCAAGAGGAGTCATGCCCGTTACCTTTTTAAAATGACGATAGAAATTTGAAATGTTGTTAAAACCACAGTCAAAACAGATCATTTCTGTAGGTAGTTTATTCTCAATTAAAAAGCGGCAGGCATAACTAATGCGAATTTCAATCAGAAAATCATAATAGGTCTTTTTTGTCATCAGCTTAAAGTAACGACAAAAGGAGGTGACACTGAGGTTGCTTAAAGAGGCAATCTCTTCCAGGGTAATGTCTTTTTTATAATTGGATAGGGTATAGTTGCAAATTTTGTTGATGCGTAATGTTTCTGATTCATTAGACTGATAAAAGGTGTTTTTGCTGGTCACTACCATCGCATATTCATCTGTTTCTGCTAGAATCTTTAAGATAGACAACAGAATGATGATCCTGTCAATATTGGTTGCATAAACGGCCTGCTGCATCAATACGGCCAATTTCTCTTTAGCTTTTCCATGGATTACCATTCCACTTTTAGCTTTCTCAAATAATTTAGGAATGAGGTAAGCTTCCGGTAAATTAATGAGGTATTTCCCCAGGCAATCAGGCAAAAAGTGAATTACCATCGCCTCAATCTTCAAATCAGGGTTGCCTTGAAAATATTCATCCTTGCAACGCCATGTATGCGGAAGATTTTCTCCTAATAGAATCATTTCGTTCGGCGCAAAGTTGCTGATGTTATCACCTATAAAACGTACTCCTTCTCCTTTAATGATATAATGCAGTTCCAACTCCGGATGGTAATGCCAGAGATTACCGAAGTCAGATTTAATGTCATGTCTAATGCTGAACGAGCTTTGGAGCGTAATAGGAACTTTGTGGAAATGTGGTTTCATGTACAGGCTAGTGAAATAAGTTTCGGCTAAACGTATTAAATGTAAAATATCTTATAGAGGTAATAATTAAAGTTACTTAGTTATATGATAATATCCTACACTTTCTTGCTAAATACGATCAATAATTAAAGAGTAGTATTTTACAGATTTGTATAGAGCCTTATGGGCTATAACCAAAATATAAATCGGCATTTTCTTTTATCCACAAAAGGATTGTCCTGTATGAAAGATGAAACAATATAATCACGAACAGATTCTGTTAGTTGCGAGTGGTGATTTACGCCCCTCTGCCAATCAAAACTGCTGGCCTGCACAGCTGCAGATGGAAACTGCTTTGACCAAAGCTTTTGAAAAGTTTGGTGTTAAAGTTAAACGTGCGCATGCCTACGATTCCACCAAAAAACACGGCTTTATAGATTCCCAAAGAATGGGGATTGATATTTTCAGAACCATAGATCCTTATCAATGTGTCATTGTTGCCGAAAGTGTGTGGCAATATTCCCACCATGTTTTAGCCGGCTTAACAACTCATAAAGGACCTATTTTAACAGTCGCCAATTGGAGTGGTCAATGGCCTGGATTGGTGGGTATGTTAAACCTCAATGGCAGTTTGACAAAAGCAAATATTAGCTATAGCACTTTATGGAGTAAGGATTTTGATGACGACTTTTTTTTAGAAGGACTTGCTGAATGGCTTTCCACGGGAACAATCAGGTATGACCAAAGTCATGTAAAAAGCTTTGCGCTTCATAAAATCCCACTTGATGATGAAAAAAAGGGGAGGGCCTTTGCCCGTGCCTTAAGAGAAAGAAAAATTATCATGGGCGTATTCGATGAAGGTTGCATGGGTATGTACAATGCCATTATTCCAGACGAGTTATTACACCAAAAGGGATTCTTTAAGGAGCGCTTAAGTCAGTCATCTCTTTATGCAGAGATGCTGACCGTAAAGGATATTGAAGCAGAAGCTATCCTGACCTGGTTGCTAGATCAGGGGATGACCTTTAACTGGGGTAAAAATCCTACAAAACAGCTTACGCGTAATCAAACTTTGGAGCAATGCAAAATGTATATTGCTGCGGTAAGAATTGCAGCTACCTTCAATTGTGATACCATTGGTATTCAATACCAGCAAGGCTTAAAAGACCTCACAGTAGCAAGTGATTTGGTAGAAGGCTTATTAAATAACACCAACAGGCCACCCGTATTTTCTACTTCGGGCATTGAGCTTTTTCCTAATGAAGCATTGCCACATTTTAATGAGGTAGATGAATGTGCAGGAATCGATGCCGTGGTTACCTATAAGCTTTGGAAGGAGTTAGGGATGACTGGTGAAAACACCTTGCACGACATCCGTTGGGGCGAACACTATAAAGAAGGAGAAATAGATGCTTTTGTATGGACTTTCCTCATTTCCGGTGCAGCACCTCCAGCTCATTTTATTGATGGTTACCGTGGGGCAAGCAGTGAAAGACAACCACCAATGTATTTCCGTTTAGGTGGCGGAACCCTTAAAGGGATTAGCAAACCTGGCTTCATTGTGTGGAGCAGAGTTTACATTATTAATAACGAACTGCATTGCGACCTTGGTGTGGGCGAAGTAGTAGCCTTACCTAAAGAAGAAACACAAAGA
>NZ_JAZQPU010000177.1:0-4336 GCF_045628745.1 Pedobacter sp. | reverse complement strand
ACATGTGCCAAAGGTAATGTTTGTGCCAGGGCAAGGTTTTCACCGGCACTCATAAATGATACCCTATATTTCCTGATCCGCGCAAAGGGATCTTCCCCCTCAGGGGTATAATGAGAAAAGTAACCCCTGTCGAACATATCTGCAGAATGCTTTCGTGCCACCACACGCAGCTCTGGATCTGCCCGCAGTGCTTTCAAGCCTTTTTTAGCACGTTCTTCATTCACCATCAGCAGCATTTGTGCCTCCAGGTCAGTCCTTACTTTTGGAGATTTTACCGTAAAAGGCAGCTTGACCAGTTTATCTTCACTGACCTCAACTTTTTGGTTGGCGGGCCTAAAGTCAAAGGCTTCCTTAAATACAGGGTATAGTTTATCCTGCAGCCAGCTCACGCTGCTCACCAGCTTATCGGCCAGCCGGGCATCGTTGTTTGCCTTGGTAACGGTGGTAGAAAAAGGAATGAAAAACAACAGGCAGGCAAAAATAGCGGCCCAGATTAAACCGTTAACTAACCCTGGCAGCACGCCAAGAATTTTATTAGTAGCCCCATGGTGAATGCTGAGGGGCACCCTTTCAATAAGCCGGTAGGTTAGGCTTTCAAAAATTAATCTTGAGATGGTTACCAGAAACAAAAAAGTAAGGGGTACAGCCCAGTAGCCTATGGCTGGAAAGAGTGCTTGCAAAGCATGACTCAGCGGGCCATAAATTAAAAAAGTAAGGGTTAAACTGGCTATCCAGGAAAACAAATCCAGGGTGGATATGATAAATCCCTTTTGGATCCCTGCAGTGATGGACATGATGACCACCACTAATAAAATCAAATCAATCCAGTTCATACCTCATCCTTCAGGAGCTATAACAGCTGAAAAGTAAAAATGGAGGTCACAATTTAGTTAATTAATCGAAAAAGGCCTAAGGTCTGTTTTAGCAAGATTGATGGGCTTTTCGGGTAAGGGTTACTTTTTCTTTTCTTTTTTATCCTCACCGATCAGGTAGCCATAAGGTTTAAGTGGTTCCACGTGATCAAAAAGAATCTTAGCCATAGCCAGCAGGGGGATGGCCAGTACCATCCCGGAAATCCCCCAAAGCATTTCACCGGCAATTAAGCCTATGATGGTGAACAAGGGATTGAGGCTAACTTCTGCGCCCACTACCAGCGGCTCCAGCAGATAGGTTTGAATAAATTGTACCAAAGCGTAAACTACAAGTATCCAGATCACCATGGTCATGTCGCCTCCCTGCACCAGCGACATGGCAACGGTAACAGCAGTGCCAGTAAGGTTACCCACAAATGGAACAATCTCCAGGAAGCCACAGAGGATGGCAAAAAAGATGGCGTTTTTAACACCTATCAGGCTAAAGCCTATGCCATACATCACCCATAAACACACGATCATCAAAAACATTCCCGAAAGATATTTCATAGATACCTTTTGTGTTTTGTTAACAATGGTCAGTGCCGTTGCTTTATTTTCCTGATCTACCAGGCGCAGAATAAATACTTTGATGCGGCTGCGGAAAAATAAAAACAGAAAGATATAAACTAAAACCAAGAGCGTATTGCCCAGAAAACCAGATATCCCGGCAATGACTCCAGTTACAATAGATCCGGCCCTGCTGGCAGAAGAAGCCTGTTGTTCCTTAATCATTTGCTTTTGTTGCGCAGCAGAGATGCCAAATTTCTGAGAGATCAGTTCTTTAAGCTGCTGGTATTTTTCGGCTAGCTGATCTTCAAGTTTTGTGGCATTTCCGGCAATATCATTAATTTGCCAGCTGATGAAAAAGATCACCAGCGCAAAGAAAGACACCAGCAATACCATGGAAATGATAATAGCGATGGCTTTAGGAAGACCTTTATTTTGCAGCCAATTACTAACGGGTAACAACAACATTGACAATATAGCGGCAAAAGTTAAAGGTACCAAAAAGGGCTTTGCGAACACCAGAATAACAACGATAAGGCTTAAAATACTTAAGATGGAAAGGACTTTATAAAGGGTTTGGTTCTGCATAGGTAGAGCTAAATAAGTTTATCGGGAGTTACGGGTAATTGACGGATTCTTTTGCCCGTAGCATTGAAGATAGCGTTCAAAATTGCCGGTGCCACGCCAATGATGGCAATCTCACCAATGCCTTTGGTACCCAGCGGGTCGACTTTAAAATCTGGCTTATTCACAAAAAGCACTTCTACCTTGGGCACATCAGCATGTACAGGAACATGATAGTCTGCGAGGTCTTTGGTGATGTAGCGACCATAACGGTGGTCCATCACGGCAGCTTCATGTAAAGCCATGCCTATACCGCCGGTTACGCCGCCAATCATCTGGCTGCTAGCGGTAATCTGGTTAATAATGGTGCCGGCATCTGCACAGGTCACTACGTTTTTTACTTTAACCATTCCTGTAGCGGCATGCACATGGACTTCTGCAAAATGTACAGAATAAGAGTACATGGAGAAGTTTTTGCGCTCTTCGCCGGGTTTAGCTTCTGCCAGCACATCATAAGTTGCGGCATCCTTTTGGTCAATAAGCTCTTTGAAACTGATTTTGGTGCTTTTTCCTTTTAACTGCAGGTTGCCTTTTTCGAAAGTTACCTGGTCGATGGTTTTATCTTTAAAATCAGGAATATTGCTGGAAGCCAGTTGCAGCAGTTTAAGCTGTAACGCCTTACAGGCTGCCACCACTGCCGGACCAACACTGTTAACTGTGGAAGAACCGCCCTGGTTTCCTGCTTCAGGAAAGCTGGAATTACCGAGGTCAAAGACAATATTTTCTGGCGCAATACCAAAAGCTTCGGTGGCAATTTGTGTCATGGCGGTTCCTGTACCTGGGCCAATATCTGTTACGGCACTTTGCAGCAGCAGTCGCCCATCTTTGAGTAGTGTAGCCCTTACTTTGGCACCTCTGCGGTTGGCACCAAAAGTACCTACGGCCATACCATAACCAATTTGCCATGGGCCATCCTTAAGTGTTGCAGGCTTTAACTGACGTTTATTCCAGCCTATGGCTTTTGCGCCCATATCAAAACACTCTTTAAGGTATTTTGTAGACCATGGTAATTTCTTTTCAGGGTCGCTGTCTGTATGGTTGATTACCCTAAACTGTAGCGGGTCGATGTTCAGTTCAAAAGCCAGTTCGTCCATGGCACACTCTAAAGCAAAGGCGCCAGTAGCTTCTCCAGGTCCACGCATCCAGATTGGTGTGCTCACATCTAAAGGTAAAATGCGGTAGCGTGTACTCACATTGGGTGCCGCATACATCATGCGCGACTGCTGTAATGTGCTTTCTGTAAACTCTTCATAAGAAGAGGTTTGCCCCACAGAAGAATGGGTAATGCCTACCAATTTACCATCCTTTGTAGCACCCAGGGCAATTTTTTGTAATGTCTTTGGGCGGTAACCCACCATAAAAAACATCTGCTCGCGGGTCAGCATTAGCTTTACCGGGTTTTTAACCATTTTAGCAGCCATGATAGCGGCAGTTTCATGTGGCCAGTTGTGCAGTCCGTTGCCGAAAGCACCGCCCACAAATTTGGCAATTACCTTTACATTTTCAGGTTGAAGTTTCCACTCTTTAGCAAAGTTGAGCTGCGTAGGTTGTGTGCCTTGCACTTTATCGTAAATCGTTAACTTATCCTCAGCCTCCCAATGAGCAGTAATGGCTTGCAGCTCCATGGGGTTGTGCATCTCCGCAGGGTGTTCATATTCGGCTTCTATTTGAACAGGTGCCTTTTTATAGCCATCAACCTCACCGCGATCGTAATCTGCCAGCGGCGATTTAGGGTTTTTCGCTGCTGATGCAGGTAAAACAGCCTTGTCGAGGTGCTGATAAATATCTGTAGCATGCGTTTCTTTGGCATATTGTAATTTAACCAGCGAAGCAGCATAGGTAGCCCGTTCAAAAGTATCGGCCACCACCATGGCTACCGGCTGTCCGTTGAAATAGATTTTGTTGCTATGAAAAGGGCGGAGGGGTATTCCTCCGGTAGGTGGCTCTGTAGGGTGTTCATTATCTGCAGGATAGCCTGGCGGCCTGAGGGCATTCAGGTGCGATACCACAGCAATTACGCCAGGTGCCTGGGCAGCAGCTTTTGTATTGATCGACTGAATTTGTCCCTTGGCAATAGTGCTGGTCACCAGCACTGCATATTTGGTATTGGGTAACTCATATTCCGCAGCATACTTGGCGGCACCGGTAACTTTTAACCTGCCGTCTACCCTTGTAATAGGTTCATCAGGAGCGGGGAAGCGTATTTCCATAAAAATGTCCGTTTAATAATTGTCTATTCCTGAGGCCACCATTAGCGCCTCAACAATACTGTTAGGTGCCAGCTTCAATTT
>NZ_JAZQPU010000176.1:0-8564 GCF_045628745.1 Pedobacter sp. | reverse complement strand
GTATGGGTTTTCATAGCTGATCGTTAAACTTAATTAATAATTTACTAACATCAGTTATTATGTAAATCAAAAGGCTATTCTTATTTTGGCGCAAACAAACACTGAAACTATGAATTATAAAGTAATTACCACTTGTATTGTACTTTTTGTAAGCTCATTGACTACAAATGCACAACAATCCAAAACAGCAGATACGCCAAGGCCTAAACTGGTTGTCGGAATTGTTGTAGATCAGATGCGTTGGGATTATCTATATCGTTTTTACCAAAGATATGGCGACAAAGGATTCAAACGTTTGTTAAATGAAGGTTATTCTTGCGATAATACTTATATAACGCACGTTCCTACTTACACAGCCGTTGGCCATAGCTCCATTTATACCGGTAGTGTACCTGCCATCCATGGCATAGCAGGTAATGACTGGATTAACCAGGCTACAGGAAAAAACGTTTATTGTACGGAAGATGAAAGTGTAACCAGTGTTGGTACAACCAACAACAGTGGTAAAATGTCTCCCAAAAACATGTTGGTTTCAACTGTTACAGATGAGTTAAAGTTAGCCACAAACTTTAAATCTAAGGTCATTGGTATTGCTTTAAAGGACCGTTCCTCTATATTGCCTGCAGGTCATTTCGCTAATGCTGCATATTGGTATGATGGAGAAACTGCTAATTGGATATCCAGCACTTATTATCAAAAAGATCTTCCTAAATGGGTACAGGACTTTAACAACCAAAAACAGCCTCAGGCTTTTTTAAGTAAAGACTGGAATACGCTTTATCCTATTGAAACCTATATGCAGAGCATTGCAGATAACAACATTTATGAAGGAAAGTTTAAAGGATCTGCAGCTCCGGTTTTCCCTGTAAAAACTTCTCAGTTAATTAAAGATAACGGATATGGATTGTTGCGCTCAACACCATTTGGTAATACAGTAACTTTAAACTTTGCTAAAGACGCTATCATCAAAGAAAATTTGGGCCATAATGAAAGTGGTGCTACTGACTTTCTTGCGGTAAGCCTTTCCTCCCCAGATTATATTGGGCATCAATTTGCTGTAAATGCGGTGGAAATTGAAGATAACTACCTTCGTTTAGATAAAGACCTGGAAGAGTTGTTTAAATTTTTAGACAAGAACATTGGTTCTGCCGATTATACTGTTTTTCTAACCGCGGATCATGGTGCAGCGCATAACCCTCAGTTTATGATCGACAAAAAAGCCAATGCCGGATACTTTGATTCTAAAGGCACTTTAAAGAATTTAAATGATGTATTAACGAGCACCTTCGGTCAAAATAATATTGTTTTAAGCCTTACAAATTACCAGGTGCAGTTTAACAATGTGTTGATTAAAGCACAAAAACTTAATAAAGCGGCACTTAAGGAAAAAGCAATTGAATTTTTACGTGATGTTGATGGCGTAGCTTTTGTAACCGATATGGATAAGGCTGCAGAGGCTGCTATTCCATTAAGAATCCGTGAACGCATTGTGAATGGTTATAATTATAAAAGGAGTGGATCTATCCAAATTATCTTAGAACCACAGTTATACAGTGGTACAGCAAAGTCTACAGGAACAACTCATGGAAGCTGGAATCCTTATGATTCTCATATCCCATTGGTATTTATGGGTTGGGGAATTAAAACCGGTAAAACAAATAAAGTTTTTAGCATGACAGATATTGCCCCTACTGTTGCAGCCTTGTTAAACATCCAGGAACCTAATGGAAATATTGGCTCTCCAATTACTGAAGTTTTAAAAAGTCAAAAATAGATAGATTTGTTCATCTTTGCGTTATAACATTAACAGCTGTAAAAAGCTATATTTATTGAGGCCTGCACCATCCATGCGGGCCTTATTACCTTTAAAAATAGATGATATGAAAAAAACCTGTATTGCGTTAATATTATTTTTCTCTTCAACAGCCCTCTTTGCGCAAAACTATGCGGCACCAGATTATGGCTTTAGGTTAGGTCTTACTGCTCATCCTACCTTTGGTTGGTTAAAACCAGAAAAGGGGAAAGGCGATGGCTTGAGTTTAGGCTTTTCTTATGGTTTACTGGGCGATTTTAATTTCGCTGAAAACTATAGCTTCTCCACAGGTTTAACGGTAACGACCATTAATGGTAAAAGTACCGAAATTGATCCGCCTTTTTATCACAACGGATCTACTAACAATACAGGTACGGCTTATAACCTAAAATACAAATTACAATATTTAGAGCTTCCTTTTACAGTGAAGTTAAGGACGAGTAAAATTGGTGATATCAGCTGGTATGGTCAGTTTGGCTTATCTAACGACTTTAACATTGGCGCCAAGCAGGACGTAGAAGTTGGGGGCAGGTCTTTGGTAAGCGATCAAAACATCAACGACCAGACTAAATTTTACAGGGCTGGTTTAATTTTAGGTGCCGGTGGAGAGTTTGACCTTGATAACCGCTCCAGCATTACCGCAGGACTTACGTATAACAATGGCTTTACCAATATTGTGAAAGATTCTGGTAGAAACGTACGCAGTCATTACATCGGCATTAATTTTGGTGTGTTTTTCTAATGAGTATGAAAATCGCATTAGCCCAACTGAATTACCATATTGGAAACTTTGAATCCAATACACAGAAGATAATTGACCATCTTCAACTCGCTAAAAAGCAGGGTGCAGACCTTGTTGTCTTTGCTGAATTAGCCGTGTGTGGTTATCCGCCAAGAGATTTCCTGGAGTTTGAAGAGTTTACCGATCTATGTGAAGCAGCAGCACAGCAAATTGCTGCTCATTGTCAGGATATTGCCTGCATCATTGGCCTGCCTGTAAAAAATACACAGGTGGCCGGTAAGGATCTTTACAATGCTGCCTATTTTATTGAGGCGGGAAAAGTAAAAGCGGTTACTAAAAAGGCCCTGTTGCCTAATTACGATGTTTTTGATGAATATCGCTATTTTGAACCTGCAACTACCTTTGAGTGCATAGACTTTAAGGGGGTAAAAATTGCCTTGACTATTTGTGAGGATTTGTGGAATATCAACACCAATCCTTTATATGTGGCTAACCCAATGGATGAGCTGATTAAGCAAAATCCAGAGGTGATGATCAACATTGCTGCATCGCCTTTTTCTTATTGTCATGATGAGGAACGTGTGGTTGTGCTGGCCGACAATGCGAAGAAATATAACTTGCCACTCTTATATGTAAACCAGGTAGGGGCACAAACGGAAATCGTTTTTGATGGTGGCTCTTTGGTATTTGATGCTGATGGCAACATCCTTGATGAAATGCCTTACTTTAAGGAAGAACTCCGCGTATATGAATTTGCCGACGGACAGCTACAGGGCTTACAACCTATTCAACGTGTACAGGAGCCAGACATCGCCCAAATTCATGATGCACTGGTTTTAGGTATCAAGGATTATTTTGATAAATCAGGCTTTAAACAAGCTGTTCTAGGTTTATCTGGAGGGATTGACTCTGCCATAGTCTGTGCCTTGGCTTGTCGTGCTTTAGGGCCTGAAAATGTGATGGCTGTATTAATGCCCTCTAAATATTCATCTGACCATTCCATTCAGGATGCGATGGATTTAGTGAACAATATTGGCTGTGTGCATGAAGTGATTGCTATTAAAGATGCTGCTGATGCTTTTGATAGCATGATGGCTCCGGCATTTAAAGGTCTGCCATTTAACCTTGCAGAAGAAAATATACAGGCACGCTGCCGGGGTATTGTGGTTATGGCCATGTCTAACAAGTTTGGTTATATTTTGCTGAATACCTCTAATAAAAGCGAGTGTGCAGTAGGCTATGGTACCTTATATGGCGATATGTGTGGTGCCATTGGCGTCATTGGCGATGTTTATAAAACACAGATTTACCAGCTTGCCGCCTATATTAATAAAGACACAGAAGTTATCCCTGAAAATACAGTGGTTAAACCACCTTCTGCAGAGCTGAGGCCAGGACAGAAAGACTCTGACTCCCTGCCAGATTATGATACCCTGGATAAGATTTTATACCAGTATATTGAATTGCGGAAAAGCTCTTCCGCAATTATAGCACAGGGTTATGAGGAAGCTTTGGTTCGCCGCATCATCAAAATGGTGAATACCGCAGAATTTAAACGCTACCAAACTCCACCTATATTAAGGGTTTCTCCAAAAGCTTTTGGTATGGGTAGAAGAATGCCTCTTGTAGGTAAATACCTCTCTTAATTATACCGCCGCCTTTGTCTTTTTTATCCACCTTTTATAGGGGATAATTAAGGCAAGCAGCAGCGCGGCTACACATAGTAGTTTTGCTATTAAATCGCCACTCTTGGTGTAAAAGGTGAGTTCGTCATTCAGGTTGATATCTGCTTTTAGAGCAGTCCTGGTCCACCATTCACTTTTCTGCACCACATTACCTTTCTGGTCAATAAAGCCAGAGATTCCTGTATTGGCAGACCTCACCACCCAGCGGCGGTTTTCTATAGCCCTTAATTTGGCGTATAAGAAGTGCTGATCTTTTCCGGTGGTATTACCCCACCAGCCATCATTGGTGATGATAGCGATAAACTGTGCCCCTGATTTTACAGACTGGCCAATCCAATCTCCCCATAAAGATTCATAGCAAATAACAGGAGCCACACCAATGCCGCTGTAGGCATAAAATACACCTGGTTTTTCTTGCCAGCCCCAGCCACCAACCGTACCACCTAATTTAGCAAATACAGGTTTTAAAAAGGCCATCACTGTTGGGAAGGGTAGTTTTTCAACCCCCGGCACCAATTTAGATTTATGGTAAAATTGAACTGCAGCAGAGTTCTCCACTTGCATGGCCGTATTGAAATGATCAAAATATAAACCGGAATTAACATCATGTGTAGCACTCAATGTCTGCGGCTCATTATAGGTCTTTACCGTTTCCATGCCCGTTACCAGTGATCCATTGGGGTACTTTTGGATAAACTGCTGCAACAAGGTAAACTCCTGACTGCTGCGGATGCGGTCTTCATTGTTATAAGTAGGCAAGGCTGTCTCCGGCCAGAAAAAATATTCTGTATTTGGCTGCGCAATAGAGTCAGAAAGATGCGTTAGGATATCCAGTTGCTCTCCTGCGCTGATGTTACCATATTTTTGGTAGGGATCTATGTTGGGCTGTACCACCACCACATTAACAGGGTTTACTTTTTCTTCATAAGAATAATACCTGCTGAGTGAAATTGCTGCAGGAAGAATAACCACAAAGGCCCATATGAAAGCAGGTCTATATTTAAAATAACCTTGTTGAGTTTTAAATGCTTTATAAGCTTCAAAGGCACAAACATTACTCAATAGTATCCAGAGCGAGCCACCATAAATACCTGTGCTTTCATACCATTGTGCCAACTGGTGCATGCCTGATAAGCCATTACCCAGGGTCATCCATGGAAATGAAAGGTCCCAGCTTTGGTGGAGGTATTCCATGGCAATGTAAAAGCTGATTAAACCCGCATAGCTTAATTTTTTAGAGGTATACAGGCTTAAACGATGATAGAGCCAAAAAGCAAAAGTCATCAATAAAGCGCCAAGTCCATAAGGAATAAGGGATACTAAAAAGGCTACTATAAAGTTATTATCTGCACTAATGGCATTGTAAACCCAATAAATGCTAGCTGTATTCCATACTAAAAAGGTAATGCCGGCGGTTAGAAAAATGTGCTTTCCTTTCTTTACAACATTACTGTTTTTAATCTGATCAATTGCAATCAGCAAAGGAACAAGCCCAACAAGGAGCAAAGGTGTTGTATAGGGCATAGGAGGCCATGCTAACCACATTAAAAACGCACTTAGTATGGCTAAGCCTACGGTATTTCTTGAAATCATTTTTTAAAAACTTTCTAATATACTGGCTTTTTTAGCCTCGTATTCTTCTTGTGTAATCAATTGCTTGTCAAATAAAGATTTTAGCTTCCTTAATTTAAGCGTAGTCTCATCTTCTGGCTCCGGTAATTTTTCTTGTACCGGTGCAACAAAGGTTTCAACAGGTGCAGCTTCTATGGCTGCGGGTTCTATTGCTATAGGTTCTTCCTGAACTGAAGAATAACTTTCTATTGCTTGTTTTTCTTCTTTTTCAACTTGTGCCAGCGATTCTTTATATGCAGCTAATTTTTCTTGAGTAGCTTGAAAAAGCTTGCGTGCCTGTGCTTTAGGAATATATTCAGTAACGATATTCTCTCCTTGCTGCGGTACACAGATAAACTTAGCGCCAAATAACTCTTCTTTAAAGGACACCTCCTTAATGCTCTTCCATGAAATATCTTTAAAGTTCATGGTGATACCGAAGTTTGCCGGCTCGCAATAAAATAGACGCTTATTGCTCAGCGCAATGCAATCTGGCATCAAATTAACAGCAGGTCTTTTCTGTACGGCTATATAAAGAAGCTCTTCATTGCTGCTCAGCAGGTCGGTTAATTTTCCTACCACCTTTTCAACAGTTTTAGGATCTTGCTCTTCGGCTAAAAATTTATCTATTGACATCATGTGTTTTAAAATTGTGCAGCGGTTGACTACTTTTTGTAATCAGGTCTGTCTGCTTTTGTTTTCTTTTCTTCAGGTTTCCCTGCAACACAAATTACAAATTCTCCTTTTAAAATATTGTTTTCAAAGTGTGATTTTATTTCAATAAGTGTGCCTCTTACCGTTTCTTCATACATTTTGGTGAGCTCCCTGCTCACTGAAGCCTGACGTTCTTCACCAAAGAACGCGGCAAATTCTTCCAGTGTTTTCAACAGGCGATGTGGGCTTTCATATAAAATAATGGTTCGCTCTTCTTCTGCCAGCTTTTTTATGCGTGTTTGGCGTCCTTTTTTTACAGGTAGAAAGCCTTCAAAAACGAAGGCATCTGTAGGTAAGCCAGAATTAACAAGCGCTGGTACAAAAGCAGTAGCGCCGGGTAAACATTCTACCTGCAACTCATTTTTAAGCACTTCCCTCACCAGGAAAAAACCCGGATCGGAGATAGCTGGTGTGCCCGCATCTGATATTAAAGCTACATTTTTACCTTCTTTCAAAAATTTGATGATCTCTGAAGTCGCCTTGTGCTCATTGTGCTGATGATGGGAATAGGCTTTTTTGTCTATATTAAAATGCTTCAACAAAGGTGCACTGGTTCGTGTATCTTCCGCTAAAATTATGTCCGCTTCTTTCAATACCCTAATGGCTCTGAAAGTCATATCTTCCAGGTTCCCTATCGGGGTAGGAACAAGAAATAGTTTACCATCCATGTTCAGTGTCTCCAAACTCTTATTATCTTTGTTCAAAATATATAAATAATGCTGCAAGTTAACTATATCCGTGAAAATAGAGAGAAAGTTTTAGAACGCTTAGGTTCCCGTAATTTTAAACAGCTCGAGCTGGTTGATCAAATTATCCAATTGGATGATGAACGCAAACAAACTCAAACTTCCTTAGACAATCTTTCGGCTATAGCAAATGCAAGTGCAAAGCAGATCGGCGAGTTGATGCGTAATGGCAAAAAGGACGAAGCTGAAGCACTGAAAGCAGAAACAACGGCCAATAAAGAAAAGATAAAAGCTCTTTCTGATCATTTGGCTGTTGCTGAACAGGAGTTACATCAATTGTTGGTGCAGCTGCCTAATATTCCACATCATTTGGTGAAAGCTGGTTCTACGGCAGAAGAGAATGAAGTTGTTTATGTTCACGGTGCGCCGGCAGAACTCAATGAGCAGGCTTTGCCACATTGGGAATTGACTGCAAAATACGATATCATTGACTTTGAACTGGGTACGAAAATTACTGGTGCTGGCTTTCCTGTTTATAAAGGAAAAGGTGCACGTTTACAAAGGGCATTGATCAATTTCTTTTTAGATCATGCTACTGCACAAGGTTACCGTGAAATGCAAGTACCTCTTTTAGTCAATGAAGCATCAGGTTTCGGTACTGGTCAACTGCCAGATAAAGAAGGACAAATGTATCATTCTACAGTAGACAACCTTTATTTAATCCCTACTGCTGAAGTGCCGGTTACTAATTTATACCGCGATGTCATTTTAAAAGAAGAAGAACTTCCTGTTAAAAACTGTGCTTATACACCATGTTTCCGTCGCGAAGCAGGGTCTTATGGTGCGCATGTCCGTGGTTTAAACCGCTTACACCAGTTTGACAAGGTTGAAGTAGTACAAATTGCTCACCCAGACAAATCTTACGAGATTCTGGAAGGCATGAGTGCTTATGTACAATCCTTATTGCAGGAGTTAGGCTTACATTACCGTGTGTTGCGTTTATGTGGTGGCGATATGGGCTTTACCTCTGCCATGACTTACGACATGGAGGTATGGAGTGCTGCACAACAACGCTGGCTGGAGGTTTCTTCAGTATCAAACTTTGAAACTTACCAAAGTAACCGCTTAAAATTAAGGTTTAAAGGTGCTACGGGCAAAACCCAGTTAGCGCATACCTTAAACGGAAGTGCATTGGCATTGCCAAGAATAGTAGCTGCTATCTTAGAAAACTATCAAACACCTGAGGGCATTAAAATTCCTGAGGCCTTAGTAAAATATACTGGTTTTGATATGATCGATTAATTAACGATTTC